>DFEN01000088.1 GCA_002368685.1 Lachnospiraceae bacterium UBA3801 | reverse complement strand
TATGAATATGCAGTATGCTATCGAAGATGATGTAGTATATGTTCTTGAGGCAAACCCACGTGCATCACGTACTGTACCTCTTGTATCAAAGGTATGTGGTATCCGTATGGTTCCTCTTGCTACAGAAATCATTACATCAGAGCTTACAGGTAAACCTTCACCGGTACCTGGTCTCAAAGAACGTAAGATTCCATACTACGGAGTTAAGGAAGCTGTCTTCCCATTCAATATGTTCCCAGAGGTTGATCCAATCCTTGGACCTGAAATGAGATCTACTGGTGAGGTTCTGGGTATTTCACAGTCAGCCGGTGGTGCTTACTTCAAGGCACAGGAAGGTGCTAAGGCTGAGCTTCCACTTGAAGGTACAGTTCTTATCTCTCTTAATAAGACAGAAAGACCTGAGGGACCTGAAGTTGCTAGAATCCTTAGTGAAAACGGCTTCAAGATTCTTGCTACAGGAAATACTTATGAGACTATCGTCGCTGCTGGTATTCCTGCAGAGAAGGTTAACAAGCTATATGAAGGTAGACCTAATATCTTAGATCATATGTCAAATGGTGATATACAGCTTATCATTAACTCTCCTTCTGGAAAGGATTCAGTTCATGATGATACTTACATCCGTAAGTCAGCTATCAAGTATAAGATTCCATATATCACTACTATCGCCGCTGGTCATGCAGCCGCTGAAGGAATCGACCATATGAAGAAACGTCATCTTGGTAATATCCATTCACTTCAGGAGTGGCACACATCAATCAAGGAAATTGATTAATGCTTTTATAAATACAAAATGGGACTTGAGAGTAATAGCTCTCAAGTCCCATTCTTTTATTATTTCTTATAGTTGTACACCCTTTGTAGGCTGTGCCTTCTTAATCTTCTCGCTATTCTTAACAGCTGTCCTAAGATTATTTACAGTCTCACTTAGATTTGCACCCTTCAGTCCTCTTCTATCTCCTACAAAATTGTTAGCCTCTTCTATCTTATCGCTTAGATTAAGCTTTCTAGCAATCTTCATAGTTCTATCAATCTCCTCAAGAGACTTCTTAACCTCATCCTTATCATGATTTGGGTTTGAAACCTGTGCTGCCGTATCTCTAATCATAACTGAGATGGTATCAACTATCGCAGCAGTAACCATTACTTCATTGAAGGCTACTGGTGTATTAATTGCTTTAAACATATCACTATTATATTGTTTAACATCTGCAGGATCATCTAACCCTCCTAAGTTAGCATAGTTTGATACATTATTAAGCAGTGTATTATAGAATTTAGAATCAGTGATAGTTGAGATAAACTTGAGTCTCTCATTATTCATCTCATCATAATTGAATTCCTGATTCTCAACAGCTCTATTAATCTTATCCTCTAGGAACAAGGTGGATAAAGCTGACTGAATAAGTAGCTGCTTCTCCTGATAAGATAGAACTGTATCAGGAGAATAAGCATCATTGTTATATAGGTAATTATCCTGATTCTCATATCTCTTTTTATTCAGGAGTGCCGAGTACATATTCTTATAATTATCTCTACATTCCTCCAGTGTATTACCCTTGTATACAGTTGTTCTAATACTCTTAGGAATTATGTCTAATCCATATTTATCACGAGCACTTATGGTCTGACCATTACGTACTGATATGTGATTAAGAGTCGACATGATTCGTGGAAGCTTCTGATAATCAGTTTTCTCTAAATGCTCTAGATAATGATTTATAAGCTTCTCTGTACATTCAAGTACAGTCTTATATACCTTCTCTTCCTTGCTACTTGGAATTCTCACGCCTGGTCCATTATCTTCTCTTCTAAATGAATAAGTATGATTATTAGAATCATAATACTTATTATAATTATTATTAAGATATGCAAGCATTACATTCATAGCTTCAGTATAATTTGGATTGTCGCCATTTAACTGATTATTTATATCATTAAATATACGATCATTGCTCTTAGTAAGCTCTCTCGTGATAGCGAGTTCATTCTTGATATCAACAAGAGTATGATCCTGAGCATATACATTGTTCTGAACCTCTAGAGCATCTATGGCAAGTTCAATATTTGTCATAGCATCGCCCATAGCCTCTCTACGATTACGGGCTCTGCCTGTTTCATTTCCTCTTCTGGCATCCTTCTCATCAAGCTTACGATCTGTATAACGCTTCATCTCAGCAAGTATCATGCGGCACTTATCAATTGAAGCCTGATCAGTAACACCATTTGTCATATCAGTCTGAAGCTGTCTCAGATTATTTAATATACGATCATATTCTTCAGAACCATATAATCTGCTACGACGACGAGCCACTGCAGCTATAGCATTATTAATACACTCCAGTGGATTTTCAACCTGCTCAGGGTTTGCTATCTGAACAGGTATTGGTGCAGGCGCTGCATTAACAGCTACATTGGAAATCACCACATTATCCAGATTAAGCTCCATATCTAATTCAGGAGCCGCTTCCTCCGCTACCTCAAAATCACTAAGCTTGAATTCATCTCTGTGAGGTCTAACAGTAGTATTCTTATAATACTTAGGCTCTATCTCATCATTTTTTGCCATAGACTCATTGAATTTAAGAGTCTGCTCTTCAGATTTATCTGTATACTTCTTGAAGGTTGCGATCATATTAGCCTTACATGTATTATAAGACTCGAGATTATAATCCATATCCTTGTATACACTGTTATTAATTCCAATATACAGGTTTGGATTAGCGGCCTTCTCTGCATTATCTCTATCTCTTCTGGCCTTTGTAATTCTATCAATAGTCTGCTGATCATTATTCTGAAGAGCAGTTCTATATTCAGCATCCTCAGCTCTAAGCTTCGCTGGAAGCTCTTCCTTATCCTTAGCCTCCTGAGCCTTCCTCTGTTGAAGAGCATACTTCTCATTTTCGCTAGCTACATATTCAAGTCTCTCAAGCTTTTTATCCAGATCAGTGTATTTCTCATTGAAATCCTTCTGCTTTTTTCTAAGCTCCTCCTCTACCAGATCACCAAATCCAGCCTTTTTCTGCTCCAGCTGAAGCTTTGACAAGGTATCTCCATATTGCTGAAGATTTTCTGCCATCAGCTTAAATTCCCTGCTATTTATATCTGTTATTTGAGCTAGCTCCTTCTGAGTCCTATCAAATTTCTCCTGATAGAAATCCTTCATTCTGATAATATCCAGCCTGTTAGCATTTTTATCTAACTCAGCCTTAGCTAAATTATACGCTTTAAGAAATTCATTCTTACTATTATTAGCCGATATCCTGATATCATCTTCCAGCTTCTTCTGTTCAATAGCAGCAAGCCTTAAATCATTTGATATATCAACAGTCTGGCCATATAAATTGGCCTTCTTCTTAATATATATTGTATCGAAAAACATATTTGAGCCAAATGAATTATGCTCCTCTGTTCTATCCGCACCTATAGATATACCAATAGTTTTCAGCTCACTCAGCTCTGATGTTATTCTCTCTACATCAGCTATTTCCTGGTCATTCTTAACTCCATCAGCAAAATAATGATATGCTTCGTTATACTTTGCTTCTGCAGTCTTAGTAATGCCCTTTGAAATTATATTTCTAACTTTTTCCTGATCTAATCCTTCAACACTACTAATATTAGCTTTGACATTTTTAAATACCTCAGTATGCTTAAATGCTTCTACATTTGCATCGAACTTATCAGAGATAATTTCATTTAGAATGTCCTGCTTCCAAGCCTTCATCTCTTCTTCTGTTCCATGAACATTTAAGAATTCATGCTTAAGTTTACCAAGATACATAGCTCTGGCAATTTCAGTTTCAATATTATTACGTGCAGCTTCTTTGCCAATACTATCAACTTCAAATTTGCTATAATTAACAGTACTTGTAAAATGATCTGCCAACGCATCAAATATATCAACCTTAACATCTGCTAATGCAGAAGAGCACATATTTGAATTAACCTTGAAGGCTTCTCTAAGCTCGATAGTATCCTTATTATAATTAAAGAGTTCTGGCTGATTATTCTTAATATCTGTAAGAGCCTTAACCATATTAATATGTAGAGCCATAACATTTACAGCCCACTTAACCTTATCCTCAGCAGCTGCTCCCTCTTTTACAGCAGCATCATGCAAATTCTTATAACTTGCTCCATAAGTCTGAGCATCCTTACCAGATATCTTAATATTACTTCTATTTAGTACATCAGCAACAAATGCAAGCTGTCCTTCTATATCATCTGGATTTATATCTTCAATTCCTTCAAAATTATCATTCTCATTTACAGGTTCATCTTCGTCTTCTTCTCTTGGTAGAATAACCCCCTCACGAATCTCATTAATATAATCATTATGACGTGAGAAATTAGGATATACTGGATTGCCTTCAGAGTCAAAATCTGTGAATCTATCTGCATTTTTCATTTCGAAGAATGAACGACCATCATCACCAGCTTCATTTTCACCAGCTT
>DFEN01000127.1 GCA_002368685.1 Lachnospiraceae bacterium UBA3801 | reverse complement strand
CTTTTCTCTGCAATAAGAGATTATGATATGGATTCACCAGCTAGCTTTAAGACATTTGCTCATATATGTGTAAGAAACAGGCTTAAAACTGCAATTACTATGGCAAATAGAATGAAGCATTCGCCACTTAATTCCTATGTTTCTGTAATCTTTAGCAGCGATTATGAAGAAAACTTGGATGAAGAAGGTCGTGAGAAGCTGAGTGATATGGGCGATAATGATCCAGAGCACCTATATATAGAAAATGAGAGACTTGAACAAATGTATAGAGACCTAGACCTTAGACTAAGCTCTATGGAAAGAAAGGTTGTTGGTCTTTATCTAAATGGTCTGTCTCGTAGTGAGATAGCAGATGCTCTTGGAAAGTCACCAAAATCAATAGATAATGCACTTAATCGTGTGCATAATAAATTGAAGGAATAGCTTGACACTTTCCTTCTATTCAAGTAATATAATGAGGCTGTTAAAAAGTGCTAATATAGCTCAGTCGGTAGAGCGCAACATCGGTAATGTTGAGGTCACGGGTTCGATTCCCGTTATTAGCTATCAGAGCCTCGACAGATATCTGTTGGGGCTCTTTACATGTTGTGGAATATATAAGGAGACGTATTATGCGTAATACTAAGAGAGTTATATCTCTAATACTTGCAATAATAATACTTGTATCTGGAACCTTAGGCTTTGGCAAGATTGATTCTTATGCTGAAGATGTATCGATTACTCTAGCTATATGGCCGGCAGAGGTTAATATCAGCGATGTGGTAACAGCGACAGTTACTATAAAGGGTGATAATGTTGGTGAGTATGACATTTTCCTTGAGTATCCTGGTTCTATACTTTCTTATAATGGTGATACAAGCGGTTCTATAGAAGTAACTGGTAGTGGTGCTGGTTCTTTCTCTTATACCTTTAAAGCTATAGCAGATGGTAGTGGTAAGATCCAGACAAGTGGTTACAAGATATATGATGTTAATGGCACTCAGCTTTCAGTAGTTCATGCAGGTGGAAATGTTGCTGTAGGCCAGATTCAGGAAACAGAAGAGACTATAAAGATTGGAAATGAAGTATATACACTTGTTGGTGATAGAAATCTTCCTAAGGCTCCTGAAGGTTATGAACTTAGCTCGGTTACATATAATGATGAAGAGATATATGCATATCAGTCTCCAAATCAGAAGATAAAGGTTGTATGTCTTCAGAACCCTGATTATGAGCAGATATGGTTCGTTTATGATGAAGAAACTGGTGAATTCTCACCTTATGTTGAATATAGTTTAGATGGTGTTCGTTTTGTTATCATCAATAAACCTGATGATGTCAAGATTCCTGATAATTATGAAGAAACAGCACTTACACTTAATAAGAGTCAGATTACTGCATATACAGATGGCTCGGATAGTGGAATGTATCTAGTGTATGCTCTTAACCAGACGGGAATAGAAGGTTTATACTATTTTGATTCGAATGAGGGAAATCTTACAAGATATGATGCTGTTAAAGCTATAGTTGATGCTGCAACTGCTACAAATGCAGCTAGTATTAAGGAAGAAGCAACCACTGAGGCTCATTATGCTACACCGCTTATTGCTGATAAAGAAGAGCCTAAGAGTTCTGAGGAGGAAGATGGACTACTCTCCAGAGATGCTCTTAAAAAGCTACTTATCATGATGATCGTTCTTTTCACAGTCATGTGTGTGGTTGTTATCATTCTCATGATTCGAAATGGTATGCTTCAGAATCAATTATATGGTGATGATGAAGATGACGATTTTTATGATGATGATATAGTTGATAAACCTAAAAAGGAAAAGAAAAAGAAAGAGTCTAAAAAAGGCTTCTTTGCTTCCTTAGATGAAGAAGAAAAGGATGAAGACGAATCAGATTCAAAAGAATCTGATGATAAAGACAAAGAAGATACAAATGTAAAGACCGGTAAAAGTAACAGTTACGCCGTTAATGAGGATACTGGCGAAATCCTTCTTGAAGAAGCGATGGATAATAATGCTGGTGTAAATGTTCCTCCTGCTGAAGATGTTGAAGATAATTCCATTGAGAAGGCTATGCAATCTAGACCATTTGGCGTTGACTCTGCATTTGATGTTGTTGCTCCTGAGGATGCCCCACAGGGCGAAAATGTATATGTTGAGCCAGAACCATTAGAGGAAAAGAAGGCATTTGAAGATAATTCAGGCTTCGTTGATGTAGACGAAATCGAACGTCAAACTGAGACGACGGCTTCTGAATTAGATACTTCAAGCGATGAAGAGTCTGAAAATAATTCTGACAAAAAGAATAAGAGTCGCAAGAAGAACAGAAAGAAAAATAGAAAGAATAAAGAGAAGGTAGAACCACAAAAGGTTGCACTGCCATCTCAGGATGATGAGGAGGATGAATAATGTCTGAAGAGAAAACTTCCAGAAATTTCATCGAAAATATAATAGATAAGGACCTTGAAGAGGGAAAGTATACTAAGATTGTTACCAGATTCCCGCCAGAGCCTAATGGATATCTTCATATAGGTCATGCTAAGTCTATACTTTTAAACTATGGACTTGCTCAGGAATATGGTGGTCAGTTTAACCTAAGATTTGATGATACAAATCCTACTAAGGAAAAGGAAGAGTTTGTTGATTCAATTATTAAGGATGTTGAGTGGCTGGGTGCTGATTTTGGTGGCAAGGTTCTCTTTGCGTCAAACTATTTTGATGATATGTATGAGGCGGCTATTAAGCTTATCAAGAAGGGAAAGGCTTATGTTGATGACCTTTCAGCGGAGGAAATAAGGCAGTATCGTGGTACTCTTACAGAACCGGGTAAGGATAGCCCATACAGAGAAAGAACTGTAGAAGAAAATCTTCAACTCTTTGAAGAAATGAAAGACGGTAAAT
>DFEN01000124.1 GCA_002368685.1 Lachnospiraceae bacterium UBA3801 | reverse complement strand
CTATGCTGTAAGCTATGCTGCAGAGATGAATCTACATATAAAACAGCTGGATGGGGCTAATAATCACCACATTATTGAAGCTGCATTTAAAGCATTTGCAAATGCTCTTGATTTAGCGGTTAGTTACGATCCTAGACTGGATGGTGGACTACTTTCAACGAAGGGAGCACTTTAATATGTCAGACTTTGTGCTTTTTAATAAATATGACGCTGTATTCGATGATGTAAAGCATCTTCTATATGAAGGCAACAAATATGTTGTTTTCGATCTAGAAGGATGTAATGGAAATGCTTCTTTTATGGATCTTTATAAGTATTCTAAGGAGAGATTTCCAAATAAGGTATTTGAAAGCGAAGAAGAGCTAAATAATTATTTAGAGAAAGCGTCAGAAAATAAAACTGCAGAGCTGAGCTTTTCGGACTTCAAACTGAATAGTGATGGTCTTATTCCCTGTATAGCTCAGGATTATAAGACAGGTGAAGTTCTGATGATGGCTTATATGAATGAAGAGTCTTACAAGAAAACACTAGAGACAGGGCTTATGACATACTGGACCCGTTCCAGACAGAGGCTTTGGACAAAGGGCGAGGAGTCGGGACATTTTCAGAAGGTAATAAGTCTTACGATTGACTGCGATAAGGATACAATCCTTGCGAAGGTTGATCAGACTGGCCCAGCCTGTCATACTGGTAACCCTACATGCTTCTTTACTCCGCTAACTACAAATGCTGATGAAGCGGATAATAAAGATATATACAAAGTTCTTCAGGATGTTTACAGTGTCATTGCTGACAGAAAAGCTAATCCTCGTGAGGGCAGCTATACTAATTATCTCTTTGATAAGGGTATAGATAAGATCCTTAAGAAGGTTGGAGAGGAAAGTACTGAGATAGTTATCGCAGCTAAGAATCCTGACCCTAAGGAGATTAAATATGAAATAGCTGATTTCCTATATCACGCAATGGTTCTTATGGTAGAACGTGGAGTAACATGGGAAGAGATAGCTGAGGAGCTTGCTAATCGGGAGTGAGTTATAAAATATAGTTGAATTTATGGGAGTTGAAAAATTATGAGACAGTTTACTTCAAAAGAACTCAGAAAGACCTGGGTTGATTTCTATAAGGAGAGAGGACATGTGGATGTTGGTGCGGTGTCCCTTGTATCAGACGGTTCTACAGGCGTTATGTTTAACGTAGCCGGAATGCAGCCGCTTATGCCATATCTTCTGGGAGAGAAGCATCCTATGGGAACAAGACTCTGCAATGTACAGGGCTGTGTTCGTACAAATGATATAGATTCTGTAGGCGATAAGAGCCACGTTACCTTCTTTGAGATGATGGGTAGCTGGAGCCTTGGAGACTATTTCAAGGAAGAAAGATGTAAGTGGAGCTTCGAGCTTCTTACAGAGGTTTTTGGATTTGACAGGGATCATCTGGCATCTACTGTTTTTGCCGGTGATGAAAATGCTCCTAGAGATGAAGAGGGTGCACATTATCGTATAGCTTCGGGCTTCAAGCCGGAAAATATTCATTATCTTCCTGCATCAGATAACTGGTGGGGACTTGAATATGGTCCATGTGGTCCTGACAGCGAAATGTTCTATATAGCTGATGTACCTGACTGTGGACCTAATTGCGGTCCTGGATGTGACTGTGGTAAGTATACAGAGCTTGGTAATGATGTTTTCATGCAGTATGAGAAGCATCATGACGGAACTCTTACTCCACTTAAGCAGAAGAATGTTGATACAGGTTGGGGACTTGAGAGAATCCTTGCATTCCTTAATGGAACTAAGGATGTATATAAGACAGACCTCTTTACAGACGCTATAAGCTTCATAGAAGCTAAGTCTGGAACTAAGTATGATTCAGACGAAAAGCTTACAAAGTCTATGAGAATCCTTGCTGATCATATGCGTACAAGTGTTATGCTTATAGGTGATGCAGCTAAGCTTCTCCCTTCAAATGTTGGAGCAGGCTATGTTCTTCGTCGTCTGATAAGAAGAGCTGTAAGACATGGACGTACTCTTGGCCTGAATAAAGAGAACCTCCTGGAGCTGGCTAAGATATATATTGAAAAGGTTTATGATGACAGCTATCCACTTCTAATAAAGAATGAAGAATTTATCATTACAGAGCTTGGTAAGGAAATATCGAGATTTGAGAGTACTCTTGAAAATGGTATGAAGGAGTTTAACAAGATCCTTGATGAGAAGAAGAGTGCCAGTGCAAAAGAAATAGATGGTGAGAGCGCATTTTATCTATATGATACATTTGGCTTCCCAATTGAGCTTACTGTTGAAATGGCTGGAGAGGAAGGTCTTACAGTAGATGAGGCTGGATTCGATAAGGCTATGGATGCTGCTAAGCAGAAGGCCAGAGAGAATCAGAACTTCTCTCAGAGTCTTGTAGCTGGTGATGACCTCTTTAGTGGTCTGGCTGATGATGTTGAGACAGTATTTACCGGTTATGATAAAACTGAGGATACTTCTAAGATTGTTGCTGTAGCTGATGAAAGTGTTATGGTTGAAACTCTTTCAGAAGGAGCTAAGGGAACTATAATTGTATCTAATACACCATTCTATGCCACAATGGGTGGACAGACAGCTGATACAGGTGTTATCGAGACTGCTGATGGTACATTTAAGGTAGAAGATACAGTTAAGCTCAAGGGTAACAGAGTTGCTCATGTAGGTTTCGTATCTAGTGGTGCTATCAAATCTGGCACTGAGGCTACACTTAAGGTAGATGCTGATAGACGAGCTCTTATCTGTAAGAACCATTCTGCTACACACCTTCTTCAGAAGGCGCTTAAGACAGTTCTTGGTGACCATGTTGAACAGGCAGGTTCTCTTGTAACAGATGGAAGACTTCGTTTCGACTTTTCACATAATCAGGCTATGACTCCTGATGAAATAAGAAAGGTTGAAGAAATAGTTAATAAGGAAATCGGTGAAGATCTTAAGGTTAATACTCAGGTTATGTCCTTAGATGATGCTAAGAAGACTGGTGCTATGGCTCTCTTTGGTGAGAAGTATGGCGAAGAAGTTCGTGTTGTAAATATGGGCGACTGGTCAATAGAGCTTTGTGGTGGTACACATGTACCTCATACAAGTGTTATTGGAACCTTTAAGATAGTTTCAGAACAGGGTATAGCTGCTGGTGTTAGACGTATAGAGGCCCTTACTTCAACTGGTGCTGCTGCATATTATGCAGATGTTGAAGATAGACTAAATGCTGCTGCAAAGGCTGCTAAGACAGAGCCTGCTAAGCTTACAGAGAAGATTCAGTCTCTTATGGACGAGATCAAAGCTCTTCAGTCTGAGAATCAGAGCCTTAAGGATAAGATGGCTAAGGCGGCTGCTTCAAGCTCTGAGGATGCAGTTGTAGATATTAATGGAGTTAAGGTTCTGCCTATGGCAGTTCAGGGAGTAGATCCTAATGCTCTTAGAAATTTAGGTGATGATTACAAGGCTAAGCTTGGAAATGCAGTTGTAATCATGGCTTCTGATAATGGTGATAAGGTAAGTCTTATCGTTATGGCTTCTGACGAGGCTGTAAGCGCAGGAATACATGCCGGAAATATCATTAAGACTATTGCACCAATAGTTGGTGGCGGCGGCGGTGGTCGTCCTAATATGGCTCAGGCTGGTGGTAAGGATGCGTCAAAGATTCAGGATGCACTTGCTGCAGGTGTAGAAGAAGCTAAAAAGCAATTAGGCTAAAATAACTTGACAAGAATATTCTGTATGATATAATAGTTTTCGCGTGTTAAACAGCTAATTCTGTATATTAGCTAAAACGCAATTCCCAATATGGAGGGAGGGTAGTAGAATGTCAAGCGTTGTTGTTAAAGAAAACGAAACACTAGATAGTGCTCTTCGTAGATTTAAAAGAAACTGTCAGAAGGCAGGAATTCAGCAGGAAATCCGTAAGAGAGAGCATTATGAGAAGCCATCAGTAAAGCGTAAGAAGAAGTCTG
>DFEN01000090.1 GCA_002368685.1 Lachnospiraceae bacterium UBA3801 | reverse complement strand
CGCTATCTTCTCAAAATCGATAAATGGAACAACCTCGCACATCAGCTCGCCGCCACCACAGGTGATAATTGCATCTGCCTTCTCGCCTGACTCAGAATCATACCTGAAAACGCCTGTGGTCATAACATCCATCAACTCTTCCCCACATTTTTCCGGAGTATTGCTGATACCGATACCACTTCCTTCATAGCAATTAGGGCCCAGATACGTCTTATAGCCCATTTCACGAAACAGACTCAACGCATTTTCAAATCTTGTTTTATATGGCTCTATGGCACAGCCGAAAGAAGGCGCAATAAAACCGATAGTGCCTCCTGGTTGTAATGGTTTAGGATATCTCATCTAAAACCCTCCCAAAAAGAATATCGGTCTTATTGTACACTAAATATTAAATTATTTCTATGGTGAGTATATACTCACCCATCTACTCATTACTCTTCAGTAATCATCTCGATTGGATTGATTCTTTTAACCTTTCTTCCAGCGAGACCTGAGGTCATCATCGCTACCAGGACTATTCCTACAAATACAACAACCATCCAGATGAAGGATATATTAAAGTGAACATTCTGAACACCCATATAGGAAAATGCCATCTCCACAACAGCCTTACCTGCCTGACTTGAGAGAAGTGCTCCTATTACACATCCTACAATAATGGCTGGGATGTTGGAAAGCATTATCTGGGTTAATAGCTCGCCTGAACTCATTCCAAGGGCCTTGCTGATACCCATTCCTCTCCACTCGCGAGTAACCTTTGCTCTTATTACAAGTGACTCTACAAAGATAACGATTAGAATTGTAATGATTGAGAGAAGAACACATACCGCTGACATAGTAACTGTTAATGTATCTGTAACACTCGAAACCATATCATCCATTTTAGAGTATGAGAAATCAAGATTCTCCTTCTCTGCATAATCTTCAAATGTTTTCTTTAATTCATCATATGAAACTCCATCCTCAGCCGTCACATAATAATTATCATATGGCATATTTGCGCCAAGTCTTTTAGCTCCTGACTTAAGCATGGTCGCTGTTTTTCCCGCCTGCATCATTCTCTGATTGATTCCAGTAACTATATAGTCTTCTTTCTTATCACCAAGCTTTGCAGTTATAACATCTCCTACTTTGCAACCCAGTTCGTTTGCAACAGTTCCCGTAAGCATAACTTCATTATCATTCTCTGGAAATCTTCCTTCGATCATTACCTTGTTGATAGCATATTTACCATCATCATTTACAATAGTATAGATTTTACTTGTCTTGCCATTATAGCTTAATGTAGGCTCAATACTGTTTTCCACGAGTACATTTTTTACCCCGGAAAGCTCTCTCATCTCATCAGCATATCCTGACTCACCAGTAACTCCCATGTCTCCAAACTCAAATCCCATGATACCGATCAGTCCCTCAGGATCGTTACTAAAATTCTCTACCAGTCCAAATCCTACAAGAGATACTATAGCGAGGATTGCTATAATAACTGACATTGCTATATTTCTTCCAAGTCCTCCAAATGTATCCTTCAGGGAAAGTACAAGAGGTGTTGGCAATTTTGTCTTTTCAAATGGGAAGAAATTCCTCTTAAAGTTATGAGTATTGATACCACCTCTAAGAGCATCAAGAACTGTAATCTTCTTATATCTTCTACTGAGAAGTCTTACTGTTATAAAGATAGTAACAAGGAAGAAAAATGCTGTACCTATAGCTACTGCTACATTAATTGGCTGATTCCAGGAAATACCGATCAGCATATCCAGAAGGCTTCCAAACCATCCAACTGTAAGGAATGCAAGTATTTCTCCAAAAATAATTCCAAGTACAGTCACAAAGAGAAGCTGAATTGTAAGAGCCCATCTAAGCTCCTTTACAGTATATCCACTCGCCTCAAGTATTCCTGTATTCTTCATATTTCTCTGAATGAAGTTCTTAACACTGAAGGATGTAATAACAAGAGATATAACAAGTGTTATTACAGCAAAGAGAAGGATAATACCAAGAACTACACCTGGAAGCATCATGTCCCCCCATTCGAAGAGGCTCCAGTTTGCAGTAAGATCAAGGTTATTTCTAGCCATTGGATCAGCCTCTTTTACAGGTGCTATAAGTTCATTAAACTCATCTGCAACAGCCATCTCTATTTTTTCAAGATCTTTCTCATCACTTCCAGGCACCGACTGGAAATTAGCCTTATATAGCTGTTCTTCCAAAACATCAGCACTAACGTTTCCTGTTGCATGCTCGGAAAATGCCTCCATCATTTCGTCAGAAACATAGTAGTATCCAATAGATATCATAAGAGTCGAACAAAAATATGGTGTCTCATGATATCCAGCAACTCTGAGATCGTATACATCATCCCTTATCTTAATCTGAAGCGTATCTCCAATTGCAAATGCATTTTTCATATATAGAGGAATGATAACATCATCCTTCTTAAGATTAGAAAAATCAGATACAACATCACAAAACTTATTTTTGTTATTATAATTTTCTGCAATCATTTGCGCAGAAGTATAATCTTTATCCTTCTTATTCTTATAATCAGCATTAATTAAGAGAAATGGTGTATGCTCATATTCTATAACACCATTCTTTTC
>DFEN01000069.1 GCA_002368685.1 Lachnospiraceae bacterium UBA3801 | reverse complement strand
GAATACCTTTATAAGCAGGTCCAAATAATATATCAAAATCATCTCCATAAGTATTATGAATAGCCTGTGCATAGTACTCCCCCAGCTTCATAAGCTGAGTTCCTGTTACATATAAACCTGCATTCATAAAGAATGGAGATTTTCTACCACTCTTAAGTGTGAAATCACCAAACTTAAGAACATTGGAGTCCAGCATAAAATCAACAAATTCCTTCTTGTATCCTTCCACGGTAGATGCCCTCCTAAGAAATAATTATGGTACGTTCCCTCTCGGAAACGTACCATAGAATTTTACCATATTAATAAAGATATTGCTAGAAAAGATTCCTTAAAGCTCATTTATCTTATCAAGTATCTTATCTGCCACTTCAACCTTTGACATAAGAGGAAGCTCAACCATATCATCCTTTGTTATCATTGTCACTATATTAGTATCAACTTTATATCCAGCGCCTTCAGTCTTTAAGCTATTGGCACAAATCATATCCGCATTCTTTTTATCTAGCTTCTTACGGGAATTTTCTATTAGATTCTCCGTTTCCATTGAGAAACCAATTATCTTCTGGCCTGCCTTCTTATTCTCGCCAAGAGTCTTAAGGATATCCTTTGTTCTCTTAAGCGAAAGGCTCATACCCTCCGAATCATTTTGTTTCTTAATCTTATTATCCGCTACAGTTTCAGGAGTAAAATCCGCTACAGCTGCTGACATGATGATAATATCTGAAGCTTCAGCCTCTGAAACCATAGCATTATACATATCCTCAGCAGAGATAACATCCACTCTCTTTACTCCTGCTGGTATATCAAGATTAGTAGGTCCAGAAACTAGAGTAACTTCTGCACCTCTCATAGCAGCTATTTTAGCAATAGCATACCCCATCTTACCAGAAGAATGATTTGTGATAAATCTAACTGGATCAATTGCCTCTTCAGTTGGTCCAGCATCAACAAGAATCTTCTTACCTGTATAGTCCTTTTCTTTTGCCGCAGCAAGAAGAACCTGCTCTACAAGAGCTTCAGGTGTAGGAAGCTTACCCTTACCATCATATCCACAGGCGAGATGTCCCTCGGCCGGTTCAATTATAGTAAAACCAAACTTCTTGAGTTTAGCTATATTATCCTGAACTATAGGATTCTCCAACATATAAACATTCATAGATGGAGCCACAAGGATTGGACAACGAGCTGGTAAAACAACGGTAGAAACCATATCGTCCGCTATACCATTTGCTATTTTACCAATAATATCCGCTGTAGCTGGAGCAATAAGGATGCAATCCGCATTTGTACCAAGCGATATGTGTGGTACATTTACATAGTCATCCGGATTCTCGTCAAAAACATCCACATAAACCTTATTCTTAGTAAGTACACTAAATGTCTCAGCTGTTATAAATTTAGTAGCATTCTCAGTCATTACTACATGCACATCTGCACCAAGTTTAACTAGCATACTGGCAACATCAGCCATTTTATAAGCCGCAATACCACCTGTTACACCTAGTAATATATTCTTTCCTGTAAGCATAAGCATATCCTTTCAAAACTTCACTAAATCCTTCACTTTGCTCGTTCAGGATACCTATAACAAAATATTATATATCAAAAAGTTGACCATGTTTCTCGTATCTAGTCACTCTTACAATCTCATTATCTTCGTTTACGAAGACTACCTTTGGAGGATTCTCCGCAAACTCTTCTGGGGTCATCTGAGCATAACTCATAATGATAACCTTATCTCCAGTATTAACAAGTCTTGCAGCGGCTCCATTTAAACAAATGATACCAGAACCTGCTTCTCCTGCAATTACATAAGTTTCTAGACGATTACCATTATCTACATCTGCGACCTGAACCTTTTCATATTCAATCAGACCACAGGCCTCCATGAGAGACTCATCTATTGTTATACTACCGACGTAATTAATCTCCGCCTGAGTAACAACTGCTCTATGAATCTTAGATTTTAAATATGTTCCTAACATAACTTTTCCTTCCTCATTTTCACTTAAAGTAGTGGGGGTAATTATACTGTCACCATAAAGTTATCAATAAGTCGAACTTTATTATTAATCTTAACTGCGATAGCCACAAGAACATCGCCTTCTATAGTATCAATATCTTCCATTGTCAGATTATTAACTACATTTACATACTCTACATCAGCCATAGGCTCTGTATCAAGTAATTCTAACATCTTTGTTCTAACTACTGAAGCATCTCTCTCACCATTCTCAACTAGAGACTGACCAAGCTTAATAGATTTACTAAGAATCAGGGCAGCCTTACGTTCCTCAGCATTCATATATGTATTTCTAGAACTCATAGCTAGTCCGTCCTCTTCTCTTACGATAGGACAACCAACTATTTCAAGAGGCATATTTAGGTCAGCTACCATTCTCTTAATAATTGCAAGCTGCTGTGCATCCTTCTGTCCAAAATAAGCTCTATCAGGGCATACAATATTAAAGAGCTTAGTACATACAGTACAAACACCACTAAAATGAACAGGTCTTGATAAACCGCAAAGATAATTCTTAAGACCATTCATATCTACAAATGTAACGAAGCCGTCTCTATACATTTCTGATGGATCCGGATTAAAGATAAGGTCTGCTCCTGTCTCATCACATAGAGCTGTATCCCTCTCCAGATCTCTTGGATAAGCCTCTAGATCTTCATTAGGACCAAACTGAGTAGGATTAACGAATACACTTACTACAGTCTTATCATTCTGCTCAACTGACTTCTTTATAAGAGACTGATGTCCTGCGTGCAGGAATCCCATTGTTGGAACAAGTCCTACTGTTAAACCTTCCTTTCTCCAAGTCTTAACTGCCTCTCTTACTTCTTGTACTGTGTGTACCACTTTAACTGACATATATTCTTCCTCCAATTTATGAATATGTACATACCTCGCTATTGCTGTCATATGCATTCGGGACCGTTGCGGGTCTCGGTGCTTAGCGATTCACGAGCACAAAGTGCGAAGTGAGAGCTTAGCAAGTCGATTTTGATAAAAATCGACGTCCGCTAGGGGCAGCCCGCACCGAGCGAAAGCGATGTCTCGTAATGCATACTGACAGAATAGCGAGGTCTTAGATTATTTGATTGCTTCAGCAAGTACTTCTGGATCAATTGCGTAAGTATGTTCAGGAGCTGGATATGTACCAGCCTTAACTTCGGCATCGTAATCTTTGAAGCCCTGCATCATGAGTTCACCTACATTTGCGAAGTTCTTAACGAACTTAGGTCTATAATCACTAAACATTGCAAGCATATCTGCGTAAACAAGAATCTGACCATCTGTTCCAGCGCCACCACCAATTCCGATTGTTGGAATTGAGAGCTGTTCTGTAACATAAGTTGCAAGGTCTGCTGGTACACATTCAAGTACAATAGAAAATGCTCCAGCTTCTTCCAGCATCTTAGCATCCTTGATAAGCTTTTTCGCAGATGCAATATCTCTTCCCTGGGCTTTATATCCACCAAGTGTATTGATAGACTGTGGTGTAAGACCAATATGTCCCATAACAGGAATGCTCGCCTTTACAATTGCTTCAACCTGAGGAATGATTTCTTCTCCACCTTCAAGCTTAACTGCTCCAGCTCTACCTTCCTTCATAAGTCGTCCAGCATTTACAACAGCGTCATAAACGCTAGCCTGATAAGACATAAATGGCATATCTATTACAACAAGTGAGTTCTCAGCACCTCTTGCTACTGCAGCACCATGATGAATCATATCCTCCATAGTAACTGAAACAGTATCAGGATAACCGAGCATAACATTTCCGAGGGAATCACCAACAAGAATTCCGTTAATTCCTGCCTTATCTACAAGTTTGGCTGTAGAATAATCATACGCAGTAAGCATTGATATCTTCTCGCCTTTTTTCTTCATTTCCTTAAATGTAACACTTGTGTTTTTCATCTTCGTATCCTCCTATTAAGATTTTTCAAACTAATAGCTAATTTTCTTCGTTTAAAACTACATTATTTTAATAAATTGGTTAATTCCGTGTAATCCACGTCAGGATTTTTTTCTTTTGCTATATTAAGCGCATGTTTAGAAGCTTCGATATAAAGTCTCTTTGTTTCTTCATTCATTACTTCTAAATGCTTCTTAACTGTACTTACATCATTTCGATCAACAGGACCTGTTAACTGCTTTATGAGTCCTTTTTCAGCAATTCCTAAGGCGTTATCTCTAAAAAGAGATATAAGCATTTCATTTGCTGTTTCCTTATCGAAGCCACATTCCGTCAAAAGGTCAATAGCTGCTCCGTACAGTCCACATACGAGATTACTTGCCATAACGCAGGACGCATGATATTTAGATTTGTCTTCAGATTTTAATCGGCCGGTTTTATTCCCTGCAGACTTAAAAATAGACTCAAGCTCATCTAAATGCTTTTCGTGTCCTTCTATAGTTATAAATGCATTGGAAAAATCTTTATATGACGCATATTTATCAGAAATAGCGTATATTGGATGGATAGAATAACCATATACCTGAAACGGGCTGTCATCAAAGACATCAGATGACATAGAACCACTGGTATGGCACAAAGTCTTTTCTGCAATTCCTGGATAAGTCTTGATAGAATCAAATACTGTTTTGATTGCAGAATCGCTTACAGTTAGTATGATAGCATCACTTTTATCAATCAGTTCCTGTACATTGCTAAAACAAAAGGTATCGGTAAAATCAGCTGCCTCTCTTGCATGTTCCGGATTTCGGCTGTAATAACCTGTTATATCTTCTCCTCGAAGTTTCAGGTATTTACCCATGGTAAAGCCTACTCGACCGGCTCCAATAAATCCAATCCTCATATTATCACCTCCTTAGTCGTATGGCTAAAAGGTGATGCTGTACTGTAAAACCACTGAGTGACACTTTCAGGTATAGTTTCGAAATCGAATACCATCCTTTTCCGCAGTGAAGTATAATATATATCCAGAGGGTTTGTAAAGTATATTTTGTGTGAACAAACATACTTACATACCACTCTTTAGATTTATATATGTAACAAGCAGATCATTTATTTCAATCATATCCTTATGATTAATTGTTTCTTTAAGGGCATTTATGAATTCCTGATCTTCATTTCCATATTCTTCTTTACATATCTCAAACATTATATCGTTAATCTTAACGATATCTTCTGTATATGTAGCTTCCTTCATTTGTTTAAGAAGTGAAATGTCTATTATATTAATCTTCTCAGATTCATCTTCATCGTTTTCGTATTCATCATCATCTTCATATTCATCGTCATCTTCGTACTCGTCGTCGTCTTCGTACTCGACATCATCCTCATACTCATCATCGTCTTCATACTCATCATCGTCGTACTCTTCTTCATCAACGAAGTCAGATTCAGATTTATTAGTGGATGCCTCATCCGTATCCTTCGATATATTCTTCATTTCACTCGTCAGAACCTCTGTTCTAGACTTATATACAGCCGCATATTCTTCATCTGAAACGCCATTCTGTAGTTCAACGAATTGCATATATTCTTCTATAGCCTCATTTATTACATTGAGACAGTCATAAATAAGACTAATATTATTGATAACATAATTCTTATTACCAATATTAATGGCATTTTCTATTCTAAGTGCAATTTCTGCGCCCTCGGCTGCTCCAATATTCTGGAATCCAGTTCTGATATTATGGATTCTATTTCTGAATATTCTATAATCAGATGTGAGTTTATCCTCAAGTTCAGGGATAGCATCCTTATTCTGGTTATAGAAGGTACTTAGGATTCTATTATAAACATCAATATTTCCACCGATACGTTCTATAACGCTAACGACATCTAGCAGATCTTCAAGCTTCTTAAGACCCTCACTGAATCTGGACTCGCTAATATACTGTGTAACATCACTAGTTCTATATTTAATCTTCTCATTATCAACGAAGCGTGTTAAAAGGCTCGCAAGTACGGTAATATCAAACGGCTTAAGTATAACGTCTGAGAAGCCTTCATCAATTATTTCCTGCTTATTCTTACCGATAACATCCTCAGACATAGCTATAATAGGAAGATTTGTATAGTATTCATCACACAGGTCTCTAATTTCCTTAAGAGCCTCTATACCATTCATAACCGGCATAGCAACATCCATGAATACCATATCGTATTTATTTGTCATAACCATATCTATAGCGCTGACACCACTTGCTGCCGTATCACACTTGATTTCCATAGTCTTGATAACATCTTCAGCTACATTTCTACTAAGCTCAACGTCATCAACTACTAAGATATGTAAATCTGGGGCCCACATTCTTTCAGCTTCTTCTCTTGATACTCTCTCGATCGTATTATCGTTAAGAGGTATCATATTTCCTGACATATCAGGAATTTCCTGCTTAAGGGAGAAGGTAAATGTTGCACCAGCTCCATAAGTACTCTCAACTACAATATCTCCACCCATGATAGAAGCAAGCTTCTTTGCAATAGAAAGACTGACACCCATTCCTTCACTTGCAGACTTCTTCTTAGCCTCATCGGTGTAATAAATCTCAAATATATGCTCAAGTCTCTCTTCTGTAATACCGATACCCGTATCAGATATACTGAAAACAAGATTAGAGGAGTTATCCCCTGTACTTTCTGTATTATAGTAATCTAGTGACAGAGTGATTGAACCTTCCTTGGTATACTTGATGGAGTTATCAAGCAATATTTCAAGCACGCTCTTTATCTTATCAAAATCACCTATAAGAATATCAGGTATGCTATCTCCAAGGTCTACAAGGAATTTGATAGGTAGATCTGTCAGCTTATTAAGCATACTATCTGATATATCACAAACAAGAGTAGTTATAGAATACGGTTCATTCTTTACCTCTTCTGCTCCGGACTCAAGTCTGGCAAGAAGTATGGTCTCATCAACCTTTCCTATAACGTCATGTCCTTTATTTACTATTTCACTAAGCTTCCTCTGTGTCTCTTCGTCTTCTGTTCCGTCCTTAAGCATATTACTTGCAGAACTGATCATAGCATTTATCGGAAGCTTGATCTCATTACTCATATT
>DFEN01000009.1 GCA_002368685.1 Lachnospiraceae bacterium UBA3801 | reverse complement strand
TTTATTCCTGATGAAATATCATACTTTCCAATATATACATTGTCATTATCATCACAATAATAGTTATCCCCCACCGACACTTCCACTCTTGGAGCCATTCCATCATAAAATGCAGCCCCACCAGAAGGTAAAATAACAGGACTAGTTGTTCTATTTCCAGCCTCATCCTCTGCAAATAATTTAAAATATACACTTCCTAACCCAGTATAGCCCACATCAATCTGAGTACTGCTAGTTGAAATATCAATATCATGCTCTGTTGTACTAACTAAGGTATCTGAAACATAAGTTTCTTTTATGATTTTTACCAAATTGCCTGCAACATCATCATGAGCCGATATAGTGATTGTAGAATTAGGAGCAAAAAAAGAGAAAGCCCCTACAGAAGAAACACCAGATATGCTATACGAATCTATTGTAGGTGCCGTATTATCAGAAACAGAAGAGTTGTTTGAATTAGGTTCTGCATTTACATTAAGGCACATCACAGGTAAAAATGCACATAATAATATAGAAAATAACAAACACTGTGCCACTAATCTTTTTAGTGTAATTATTGATTTCATCTATTTTAACATCCTTTAGTTATATTATTGATTCAATAGAGTTGTAGAATTATCATTTTCTTCCGTGCTAGCCCCTAAAAAAGTTGTTGCACTTTCGCTATAATCCTGATAGACACTTTCCGTCTCTGAAGGCTTATATAAAGAATTAACAAATGAATTATTTTTTCTTCTATTTTCTTCTCTTATTCGCTTTAATTCTCTTTTTTGCTTTTCACCACTTAGAATTGAAATAATCATTTTTATATCAAAAACATAAAACATAATCACAAACAAAATTAAAAATACTACAGCTAGAATAAAACTTCCTATGTATATTGTATGAGCTAATTTCATTGTCATATAAACACCCCTTAATCTTTGTATGCTTGTTCAATAATCTTCTTTGCCATAACGCCAAAAGTATCTATATCTTTTTTAATATTAGTAGTTTTTTCTGTCATAGGTTCTATAGATTTTGCGCCTGCTAGTGCTTTCTCAAGCACTTCAATTTGTTCTTCTTTGGATACACCATCATTTTTAAACTTATGAGCATACTGGTTTAAAGCATTTACTACAGTATCATATATTTGCAAGCTTAATAATTCAGTATTATCTCTTTCGGCGATAGATAATAATTCTTTCAAACTATCAAAGTATTCTCTATATTCTCCTGCATCTGTTGCCTCCAATATCATTAAATTGATATTAGTATTGAAATTTGCTATAGAAACATATGCTTCACTTAATTTCATATATTCATCTGTACTGTTTCCGTATTCTATGGACCTTTCAAACCATGGAAGAGCCATTTTCATACCAGCATTGGCATTATCATCACAACTGTTATCCTTCTCATAATCATAATAATACCAATATAAATGTCCTATTCTGTAGCATAGTTCCCCATATGAATCGTCTTTTTTCAGTTCATCTACATTATGATTCACCAAATTATGGAGTGTTTTTTCCTCTTCTACAGTAAAAGCAGCATCAGATTTCATCCTATCAATAAGTACAATATAAGCATCTTTATCACCTGGAAGAAGCTTTATCGCCTTTTTACAATACGATTCTAGTTCGTCTTGACTATTGCTTGCTTTAGCTTTTAATAATAGAGAATCATAATCATTTTCCCTTAATTTAACGAATTGATATCTCATTACGATTCCTGAAATCAAAAATAAAGCAAATAATATTAATGCAACAATGGTTATAACCAAACGTTTCTTTAGTTTCTTTCTAAATTTTGCATCAGCTTCTTCATAATGCCATAAAGAATATAGTACTTCCCCAATTGATTGATATCTATTAGCCTTTTCTTTTTTAGTACATCTAATTATAATTTCTTCTAATCCTGGTGATAACTTATCGTTATAATATCTTATTGGAAAAATAGACTTACTTTCCTCTGCCGGATTCTTCCCTGTAACAAGTTCAAATAAAGTCATTCCTAAAGAATAGATATCACTTGTTTCATCTGTTTGTTTTCCTTCGCATTGTTCAGGTGAGGCGTAACCCTTAGTTCCAACTCTTCTTTCTATAGTAGATGTTTCATTTCCCGTTTCATAAGCAATGCCAAAATCAATAAGCTTAATATTACCATTAGGAGTAAGCATAATATTAGCAGGCTTTAAATCTCTATAAATAACCGTTGGAGAAAGCGAATGTAGATAATCTAATACATTACAAAGACTTTCACCTATACTAATGACAGTTTCTTCTGGTAAGGGTCCAGTCTTCTTCAGCACACTTTCTAGAGATTCTCCTTCGATATAATCCATTACAATATAAATAACATCACCTTTATCCAAGATATCTACAATTCTTGGTATCATAGGATGATCTAGCTTCTTCATAAGATTAGCTTCAGCAATAATACTGTTAATCTTTATCTGATTCATCGAATCCGAGTTATCTCTAATTATTTCCTTAACCGCCCACTGTTTATTAAGATTGGTATCCATTGCAACATATACATTGGACATACCTCCCCTTCCAATAAGCTTTAAAATTTCATATTTCCCGTCAATAAAACTACCTACAATAGCCATATTTATCTGTTAACCTCTACTATTTTATGCTTTTTCTCTAACAATTAGTCATTGCATTAATTTCTATAGTTCTTAACAATCTTCTTGCCTTTTGCAATTAAGTCGTCTGTAGAAAATATAGGAACTGTACAATATTTGTCTACTCTATTATTGTTATCATCAAGCCCTACATATGAAAAAATCATTTGATTTTTATCATTCGTTAACCCAACCATAGAAGATGCCTCAAACAGTAACATTCCTTCAGGATCTATGGCATAAACTGTCGACATATCTTTTACATAAAGGTTACCCTCAGCATCTTTTCCATAGCATCCATACATTCCTAATGCTTCTATAGTGTCTAATTTATCCCCAGTATTAATGTCAAATGTTGAAATCTTGGTGCTTTTATAGCAAACAACTGCGTAGCTTGTATCTGGATAAATCAATAGTTTTTCCACTGTACCAGAGTATTCCACTCCAAGTTCTTTTGCTTTTACAACTGCATCAGTTCCCGTATACATTGCAACATCATCCTCTTCAGGAATGCTACCTGTATAATCAGCATATGAATCATCAAATAATCTTCCATATTCAACTAGAGAATTATTCAAAGAATTTATTCCAATAAAATAATTGTTAGTTGAGTCAACGCTTTTTATTGATTTTAATTCTGAAGTTTTAATATATGGCATTCCTAAAGACGTATCTTTGGCATAATCCATGTAGAACTTATCTCCTGACGAAATAACTCCCCATACATCATCTCCTGATGAGGTTATGTAAATAAGAGATTCTCCAAGATTATCCTGACTAACCATAGTTCCATCATCTAAGCTAAACCTACATAGATCATTATATGATGAAGCCGCAAGATAATTATCAGTTAAACAATAATTTGTAAACAACTGATCATCGGTGCTCTTACACCATTTTGTAGTTTTGTTATCTACATCATAGGCCATTATAAAACTGTGATAATCCAGTAAACTACCTTCCAAATATGTCCCTCCAAAATATATTATTCCATCATTATAAGCAGCATAGTCCACCGTATCAAATCCAATTTCTATAGAATCCACCAGTTCTCCCTTTATATTATCAACTATAGTGACATATGTTTTTGCTTCATTATCAAGTATATTTTCATATTCGAAAATGGTATATGTGCTATCATTAGTTTCAACATAAGTATAAGAATATGAGAAACCACTAGATGTATCCTGCCATATGCATTTTTTTGACGAAGAATCGTAAATATAAACATTTGAAGAATCTTCCGTAATAACAAACTGTCCGTTAGTGTTGCACATAGTCATATCGCTGCATAGAGTCTCATCTGTATCATTCTCAAGATTATGTATTACAATATCTCCATCTTCCTTGATATAGGCAATTTCTTTATCGCTTACAAAACCTGCCCCCGTAGACGAAAAAGAAAGTTTCATATCTGATACCGAAAAAACTTCACGATAAGTTGGTCTTACCCATACTTTAATATTACCTAAATCATCACTTGCCAGTACATAAGTGCTATCAGATGAAACATCATAATATTCAATCTGTCCCGGCATATCTACGTTAACTATAGGAGCTCGTTCCGATATACCTGTATATACTCTTGTAGTTTTAGCCAGGACACTGTAAGCTTTAGCAGTATAAGGCATCTGAACGCCTTCGTAGTCTGTTAAAGATGACACAGCCATCATAATAGCATCAATACGTCTATTCTCGTCGTATAATTCCTCTGCTTCATTGGCAAGATTCCTTGCCTGTTCCTTTGCCAATATCTCATTCTTATCTGTAAGCTGATTAGCCTGAGCAGTTATCTTATCATTCATCTCCATAAGCTTGTCAGCCTGCTTCTTAATCTTATCTCTCTGGGCACTTATCATAAGAAGAACAAAGATAGCTGCTACAGCAAGAAGGATAGCAGCTGCCGCAACAGATGTTGTAGCTGCTATAATCTTTCTTGTTCTTCTTTCCTTATGTCTTTGTCTTAGATCATCGAAGTCTACCCCGTAGATAGGTGCAAGAAGTCTGAGGGCTTCCTGCTTCATCTTCTTCTTAATAGATGCTTTGTCCCCTGCTCTAAAGTCAGCAGCAAGAGGCTCAACGATAACATCTTCCTGAACAACCTGTCCTGTAGGAAGTTTAACGTTTCTCTTTCCTTTAACCAGTTCATCCGGGAATGACTCTTCAGGTTCACCTTCGATAAGAACCGCGAGAACCTTCTCCCTACCGTGTATCTGGATAAATGTATCTATCTCCTTCTTGCACCAGGCAGATTCTTTGATTCTTGGTGAACAGATAACTATAAGATATTCTGATTCTCTAAGAGCTTCGATAATAGGGTCTTCAAGATTACTTACCAGTGGAAGTTCCTCCTGATCTCTGAATACTCTCTGTATTCTTCCTCTGGTAGAGTTTTTAAGAGCTGCCTTTGGCGGCTTATATGTCTCAAGATACTTATGAAGTTCAGAAGCTACAAACATATCAAGGTCAGTATGTCTGTAACTGATAAATGCATCATATTTATACTGAGGAACCACTGGTGTCCCTGGATTATATGCACCATATCCCTGCTGATTATTCATATTAGGATTTAAATTAAAATTGTTATCCATAGTCCTTTTCCCCTCTGTCCTATGTATTATTATGGTTCACCTTATGAACCATCTTAATCATGTAACATCTATAATATTAGTTCACCTTTTGAACTATTCTTTTACCTCGCTATACGTTATACCAAACACTTCTTTTTCAACCACATATACATCATGATAGTCATCTGTTCTAAGTGCCAGATAGTCACCTTCTTTACCAAGCATATATCTTTCCTGATCCCAGGCAGTGAATACCTTCACCCCTTTTGTAAGAGGTCTGGCATATATCATGGTATCTCCTGTAGGAACATAAGTCTTAGCATACTCCGTAAGGAGATGGTTCTTTCCTGTAACTCTGTTCTTGATAGTAGGAACATATACATCACGAATGACACACTCTTTATAGACGTATGGCTTATCAAGCATCTTATAGGTTCTGTTAAGCTTCTCTTCTCTGATAGGATATACTTCACCTTTTACACCTATGATGACGTAGAGATCATCTTCAACTATCAGGTCCATATCACCTTCCATAGTACGGACTGTAATAGGCATACCAACCGGAAGTACATCTGTCATCTTAGCAACACCTATTGGAAGCTTATTCTTCATATATAGCTTCATAGTAGATATATCCGCTTCATATTTTGAAGCATAGACAAGCTCATACTTCTCAAAGTATTCCATCATCTTGCTATTAAAGTAAGCTTCCGTGTGAACACCCGGATAAGACTCTTCGAACTTCTTTTGATTAATAAAACCGCCTGCTTTATCAAAGTGACCACCGCCAGATCCCATATCTTCGCATAGGAATTCCGCAAGCTCGCTGGCATTGACCTCTCTGATGCAGCTTCTGACTGACAGTTTGATGCCATCAGTTGTTTCATTATAAACAAGACAGGTATCTATCTTGTCTACCTGCAATAGAAAGTCGCTTATAAGACCAAGTATATTCGGGTCGCAAGGCTGAGAATGAACCAGGCCGAATCCTAACTCTTCATTATATGTATAACGAAGAATAGCTATACCGGCTATCTCAAGTTCGCGAAGAGAGAGGTTACAGTTTTTTAAAACTGTAATCATAGATTTATCATGAACGATACCATCCATAGCATCTTTATCAACAGGATTGAATAATTCTGAGAACTGATTGGTATCAGTATAAAGACCATAGTATAGAGCGGTTCCAAGATGCTCTTCATCTGTCACCTCGAAGCCATGTTCATTAAGAAGATTCCATACAATAGTAGAGCAGGAACCGATGCCTGTCTGAATATAGCTGTATTTTACATCCGGCTTACAGTCCTGATGATGATCTATGACGGCTACAGCGTCAGCATGTATCTTAGTAACATTGCCCTGACCGTACTGGCAGTCGGTGGTAATAAGCAAGCCCTTAACTGCCATATCTTCTTTCGGTTCCATATATTCTACAGGAATAGAAAGTTTCTCAACCATCATAAGAAGATTGGATTTTTGAATCTGATTCTTGCCACTGTATATTAGTTTTACATTCTTACCTTTATCTTTATAGTAGCAATATAGTCCGTAACCGGAAGCCAGCGCATCTGCATCCGGGTTATCATGACACTGAATAGTGATGTCATCGTACTTTTCAAGTTCTTTTAAAAACATAGTAGTCCCTACCCTTTATCAATATGGACTAATTATATCATAGTAGATAGAGACGTAACCATCGGAAACACTTATTTGTTATTAATTCGCACTACATTTAGCATTAATCACTTTTCTCGATTATAAGTATCGATATTATCCATTTTACATATTATTTTATAGTTTTATAATTAGGAAACATAAGCAGGCTATATTTTATGAATATTATGTCTTGGAATACTTTAGAAATTAAAGATTATCATAGATAGTAAAGGAGTAATTATGGGAGAAATCAATCTTAGTGCAAAAACCGGCTTACTTGAACAGGATCCATATAATTATGAGCTTCAGGATGTGAAGGAACCTGAATTATTCAGGGATATCTTCCCATATGAGGAGATACCTAAAATTCCATTTAACTATAGAAGAGTTCCTCAGAACATGCCTGATGAAATCTTTATAACAGATACAACCTTTAGAGATGGACAGCAGTCCCGTGCTCCTTATACAACAGAGCAGATGGTTCATATCTACAAGCTTCTTCACGAGCTTGGGGGAGAAAACGGTATGATCCGTCAGACAGAGTTCTTCGTATATTCTGAAAAAGATAGAAAGGCTCTTGAAAAATGTATGGAGCTTGGCTACAAGTTCCCAGAACTAACAACATGGATAAGAGCTTCCAAGAAAGACTTTGAACTTGTTAAGTCTATAGGTATCAAAGAAACCGGCGTACTTATGAGCTGTTCTGATTATCACATCTTCCACAAGATGGGACTTACCAGAAAAGAAGCTATGAACAAATACCTTGGTATAGTTAATGACTGTATCGAAGCCGGACTTAGCCCAAGATGCCACTTTGAAGATATAACAAGAGCTGATATCTATGGCTTCGTAGTACCATTTGCCTCAGAGCTTATGCGTATATCAAAAGAGTCTGGAGTACCAATTAAGATACGTGCCTGCGATACTATGGGATTTGGTGTACCTTATCCTGGTGCAGCCCTTCCTAGAAGTGTATCGGGTATCATTTATGCACTCCAGCATTATTCTGCTGTTCCTTCTGAGATGCTTGAGTGGCACGGTCACA
>DFEN01000174.1:3818-12519 GCA_002368685.1 Lachnospiraceae bacterium UBA3801 | reverse complement strand
AGAGCAAGGGGAGGACTATCGATCAGTTTGGTTGCGGTCTGGTGGGAGCGTCAGACCTGCTTCTTCACGTTCTGGGTGAATCGATTCTGGATGGTAAATATCCGGCTGAAAATAAACTAAATCATAAATCAAGCAAGGATAAGCAGACCTCATCTAGTAAGGATATGAATATAGTATCGAGCGATGCATATAGAGACTATATATTAAGTATGGAAAAGAAGTATTTCCATATACTTCCTAAGCTTGGTATATCTGGCGTTCTTCTCGCATGGGGCCTGAATATATATTTCCTTATTAATAGGAAGAAGATTAAGGAAGCTACGGGCGGTAGCCTTGTAGCACGTTGGGCAGTCTGGCCAACCAAGATACTGGATAAGATAAAGGAAATGCTTTCGAATGACATTCCTATCATCCTCGCCATTGGTCCTGGGTTCTTCAAAAAAGAAAAGCTGAAGTTTTATAACAAGATAGAAGAAAATGGTTCGGTTAAGTTCAAGCATGTGACTCAAACAAAGGACCATTATGTGACAGTTACGGGTGTAGAGGAATATCTAGATCAGAAAACTATAGATAACAATACTTCAGGGAAGAAATCTATAGATAACAAGTCTTCAGAGAAGAACCCTATAACTATGCTTGAAATCTCATCATGGGGCAAGAAATATTATGTAAACTATGATGAATATAAGAAGTATGTGAAAAAGAATGACAATTACTACTTCAGTAACATTTTATATGTGAAACTGAGGAAGAAGGGGCAAACATGATCAGACAACACATGTATATATCCGGCGATGTACAAGGCGTCGGTTTCAGATATAGAGCCTACCATGCGGCTCAGAGACTAGGATTAACAGGATATGTGCGAAACCTGTACGACGGAAGAGTTGAGCTCGAGGTTCAAGGAGACAGAGAACTGATAAGTCGCCTGCTGGGGGAGATAGATGCAGGAAGCTTCGTGCATATGGATAACATAGAGTCGAAGACAATTCCAGTAGTGGAGGATGAAAGAAGTTTTAAGGTGGTGCATTAGAAAAGTCGGGCTTATGCCCGACTTTATTTTGAGGACAATATTGACAAAACGCCAATATGCTTTATAATAATGATATGGCGTAGCGCCAATAAAAGTAAATTGAGAAAAATTTATTATAGATTGGAAAATGAGGTGTGATAATGAGCAATGAAATGAATCTTAATGAATATTTAATTAAGCTTAGAAATGATATGGGAGTTACTCAAAAAAATGTAGCTGATTATTTGGGGGTTGATGTGTCTACATATGCGCATTACGAATCTGGAAGAAGAACTCCAAATTATGAAAAGCTTCAGAGGATAGCGGAGTATTATAATCTTGATGATGAGTTACTTGGCACGGGACATGATATTTCTACTAATTATATTGAAGCATTAATGAAGAATATGAATCTATCTATAGAAGAAGCTATGGATGCGATGGATATATTTGGCGAGAAAAGAGCGAGACTCGAGCTATATTATAAAACGATTGGGTTTATTAAAGATAATAAAGTAGGGAATATAACAAAAAAGAATAAATGTTATTTATTTAAAAAAATATGCAACTGTCCTGGTGTTGATATCAGACGCGTTTTTCCAACAAAACAAAAAGTTGTAAAAAAAATAAATGAGAGTTTTAAAAATGATAAAAGAATAGCTTGTATTATTTTATTTGGAAGTTCAGTAACAATTAGGTGTAATTCGGGTAGTGATTTAGATCTAATGGTGAGACTGAGTGATAAACAGAATAGTAATGAGAATAAAAATGAAATATCCGAGAAGATACAGGAATTAACTGATTGGAATGCGGATATAATCTGGTATGACAGAATAGATAAAAGTGATCGAATATATAAAAATATATTGAAAGGGGTTCAGATAGTATGAGTAGGTTCTTCTCAAACTCCCAATTAGGAGCACGAGAAGAACCTTTGTGATTTTAAAGCATATGTGCTCTTATTTCATCACCACTCAGTGGAGAGAGAAGTGCAGGCGCTACATCAAATACTGTCTTAGCACCGCTTTCTCCAGCCTGGTTCATACGAGCAGCAGCTCTTGCATAAGCAACAAGTACAGAACCTGTGAACTCAGGGTTAGAATCAAGCTTGAGGCTATACTCTATAACGTGTGTGTTAAGAGTATTTGTTGAGCCATCAGCATTTGTGGTTCCACCTGTTGTACCAGAGTAAATAACTGAACCACCGTGTGGAAGACCGCTATGATCTCTCTTCATTTCTTCTGCAGTTATGAAGTTAACTGTTGTATCATAATCAGCAAAGTAGTTAGGCATAGTTACAATTTCCTGTTCAATCTTTGCCTTATCAGCACCTTCCTCAGCAACTACATAACATACTCTTGTGTGCTTCTCACGAGTTGTGAGCTCTGGATTCTCGCCGGCACGAACCTTGTCGAGAGCCTCTGGAACAGGAACTGTATACTGACGAGCATCAACAACTCCTTCAATTCTACGAATAGCATCTGAATGTCCCTGACTAACACCCTTGCCCCAGAATGTATAATCTTTACCACCTGGAAGAACTGAGTGAGCATATAGACGATTCAGTGAGAACATTCCTGGATCCCATCCACAAGAGATGATTCCTATCTTGCCACCAGCCTTTGCAGCTGCATCTACATTTGCAAAATGTGTTGGGATATTAGCGTGTGTATCAAATGAATCAATTACGTTGAAATCAGTAGCATACTTAGGTGTCATTTCAGGTAGATCAGTTGCAGAACCACCGCAAATGATAAGCACATCTATCTGATCCTTCATATTGCTAAGCTCATCTACGTGGTATGTAGCGGCACCGCTATCAACCTTAACTGTTGCTGGATCACGTCTAGAAAATACACCAACCAGCTCCATATCATTACTAGCTTTTACAGCCTTTTCAACTCCACGACCAAGATTACCGTAGCCGAGGATACCTACTTTTATACTCATAATAAAACCTCCGTACCTATTTATTATGTTACTTTTTGAAACATTAAATAGTATATTACAACGGTTTCTTTAATACAATATTATAATTTGAAGAATTCTGTAGTGATGGTGGACTTATTATGACGGCAGCATTTAACCTATCTGACTCGGACGGGAATACATTCAGTTCTGTTTAAATTGAGGTTCCACATATTGGAATAAGGTGTGGCTTTTCTATATATAGTGGTAAAATACAGTATGAAATGCATATATTGCGATTTGGTCATTATGATAAAAGTTCACACAAAATTCACAAAAAATGGCAACCAGTATTGTGCAATTTGCACAATCGGTTTAGTGAATATGCCGAAATGTCAAATATTTGGCTTTTTGGGTTGCATTATGTAAATTCGCTATGTTAATCTATCCATAATTATAAGCACGTAGTGGGCTTACTATGCCCATTACATAGTAAAAAAAGATCATTCACTATGGGAAAGAGAGAGCCCATGGAAGGGAGAAAATCTATGAAAATCAAGAAGGGTATTGCTGTGAGAAAAATTTGGGCGGTCCTAATGGCATTTATTATGCTTATATCATTAGTTCCTGTCAGCAGTATTGATTCTCATGCGGAGGCAACAGATATTAAAGTTACGTGTGAGTTTTATCATCATGATAAAACAACTATCTATTCTAATAATTCACCATCTATTTTTAAATCTCCAACAGATGGATTATCAAAGTATTATTTGTTGATGACGTTGGTGAATATAGAAGATACTAGTAATGCTCCAGTAGGATATGCCATGCAAACCATTGATATCAGTAATTTTACTGGAAGTATTGACTCCCAAAGAGTTATTGCGTCTTTTGCAAATGATAGTTTTAAAAGCACTGATGGAACAACAAATCTAGTATATGATCCAGAGGCTTATAGAGCCATACCTAGATTATATAGGTGTACACAAGATACCAATTTAGACTCATTGACTTATGAGCAATTAAAAACGCCTGTTGCTAATCAGATTACTGATCAGTTTGGAGGAGCAAACGGAACGGGTTGTAGTATCTTTGGTTCAAGTGTCACGAATGGAAATGGCGTTATACAATTCTTTTCAGATGAATTAGATCATGTTCTTGATATAAATATTAATACATCAGACAATGGTACTATCTCGGGAGATAGTGATTATTATTTATTTGTTAAAGTCACACATGAGAGCAGTTCACCTTCATATTATTTTAATAAAATAGATACAACTTCTGGTAAAGTAGTAAGAATTAGCCAATGGCTTAATGAAAATGGCGGAGAATCACATGAAAACTATAGTTCTTCTAATCATGCTTCTACAACTGTTCGAATAATAAAATCAAATGGAACAGCTTTATCATTCTCAGATGTAAAAAATATTCTTGACCCTAATGCTCAAGTAAATACAGCTTCCGTAATAGATGAAGGAGGCACTGTGAATAATTATACTGTTTCATATGGAAGCGAAATCTCTGAAACAGAAAGTGAAGACGTTAAAATTCATAGTTATAATATTACGCTTACGAAAAAGGCTACGTCAGATACTTATACATATAATCAGATTTTAGGAAATGCTAAAAATGTAGGTGTAGTTGGAAAAAATATTGTTCAGGCAGGTCATAGTGAAACTAATATTGCAGCATATACATTTGATGGTTCAAGCGGAAATTTGGAACCCGATTTGTCATCATATTGTGGTGATATAAGTGGTTATTCAGATAAAGAGGTTATTCCTGATTCGGTATTTACAGAACTTGGAAAAAAGAAACAAGATTATTCTGCTCCGGGAACATTTTTGATTGGAAAAGTCATAAATGAAATAAAGATAGGAAAAGATCCACAAGAATTTGAAATTAACACGTACTCTTCGAATTCTAATCTTGTTAAGCCACAAGGGGAGGCAAACGTAGTTAAAAGCAATGCAGATGAAGCTACTATCAATGATACTGTTGATAGTTTGATTAGTCATGCAATGGATTATGCAGATACTTTCATTGGAAAACCTGCAACGGTTACGCCTACTGTTATCAATGGGCACTTATATATAGATACACTTGATTTTCCAGAAAATGCCACTATTTATGTGGATGCAGATAATTACTTGAATGCTATAGCGAACGATATTCGATTAACAAAACATCCTAATCAGTTAATAGTATTTAATTTTAAAAATAGTTATGATTCATCAAATACTATTAAAATAGGTACAACGTATGTTAGAACGAATCGGGATCCTATAACTGATGGTATAGATGAATTTTGGACCAAACAAACTATGAATACCGACACCAAAAATGGTTGGGGTGAGATTTTAAGTAAGTACAATCAGGAAGCTGATATTGTTAATCAGCAGGTGGTATGGAATCTTTATAATGTTAAATCAGTTGAGCCGGATAAAGCTGGTGGTATTTTCCTTATACATGATTCTAAATCAAAATCAGTTTTTGGTCATACAACTACTGGATGGGTTATATCAAATGGTGATATTGAATTAGGTAAAGGAGGGGAATTCCATTTTGTTCATAGAGGACTTGGTGAGATATCCCTTGTTGAAAGTAAAGGAACAATTTCACTCTCAAAAGCACAGGCTGAGGAATCGGTTAACCCAATAGCTGACGATACTGAGTTTACATTTACTGTTACATTTAATCCACCTACTGAAGGAACAGCAGATTTGACCGAAATAACTGCTTCTCCAGCTGCTTCGGTTATTCAGGATCCTACAAATACTAACATATATACTGTTACTATAAAGAAAGGTGACGCAAATAAAGTTACGTTTTCTAAAATACCTAATGGGGTAAGATATACAATAGTTGAAAATGTTAATAAACCATATGAGCTAAAATCAATTACTGATAAGAGTCCAAAGGAAGAAGGGGCTGAAACAACTAATTCTGGCGCAACATGTACCGTTAATACAAAGACGGTTTCGGGAACAATAGATTTCTCAAAAGTGGGGGCAAAGAATCCTTCATTTACGTTTAATAATTTATACAATGGCACTAATGTAGATATAAGCAAGAAAGCCACAACTGGTAATGATGAACTTGCAGGAGCTACAATCTTCATTACTGGTGAAAAGAGTGATGGAACTCCAATCAAATTTACTAGAAGTAATGTTGATTCAAGTGTAGCGCTTATTAATAATGATGAATTAGCTGCTGAGGGTGGAGCTGATACAATTAAGTTCACTTCTGGAACGTCAGCAGCAACATTGTTAAATCTTCCAAATGGAAAATACACAATGCATGAAGAGGCTGCACCTAATGGATATAAGGTCGCAACAAATATAACATTTACAATAGAGAATGGTGAGGTAACTGGTTTGACAGTTACACCAGCTGAAAATGATAATAATGCTATAGTTACCATGGTAGATGATTTAGCAGGTAACTTAAAACTTACAAAGACAATAACTGGAACTACTTTAGATAAATTAGGTGACATTACATTTACTATAGAAGGTCCAGAGTTTAGTACTCCTAAGGTAGTAACATTAAATTCTACAACAGCTAGTACTACACTATGGTCAAATCCTACAACCGGAGAATATGTATATACATTGAATAATATTGCAGTAGGTGATTATACAATTACTGAAACAGCTAATGGCGAAAAAGACTCTTATAAGCTTATAAGCACTGTAGTAACACCTGCAAATAATAAAACTACTGTAAGTCATAAAACTACTTCAGATATCACATTTGCTAATACATATAAGGAAATGTGTGATTTGATCGTTACTAAGACAGTAGAAGGAGATGCTCCTGATAAAGCTGATGCTAGCTTTGATGTGGTTGTTACTTTACTTAATTCAGATGATACACCTTATATAGGTGAGGTATCACTTCCTAATGGTGCATCAACAACAACAACTACAGATAGTGAAGGCAAGGTTAGATTTACAATCAAAAATGGTGGTAGTGTTACTATTGGTGATATTCCAGTGGGAACAAAGTATTCTGTAAAAGAAACAGAAGAAACTTCGATGACCGAGCATGGTTATACATATGATACAGAAAAGACTGGAGAATTAGCTTCAGGTGATAATACTGTTGCACTTACAAATCAATATACTGAAAAAACAGTAAATGTAAGTGTAACAAAGAATTGGGCAGGTGAAGGAACACATCCTAACAGTGTTGATGTTCAGTTAAAGGCTGATGGAAGTAATAGCGGTGCAGCTGTAACTCTAGATGAATATAATAATTGGTCTGATATGTGGAGTAACCTTCCTAAGTATTCATATGCTAGTTCAACTAAGACATGGAAAGAAATAGAGTATACAGTTGATGAAACAGCCATTCCTGATGGTTATGAAAGAACGTTTGGAACTAATGATCCAGTTGTTTCGGGAAATAGTAAGTCATTTACTATAACAAATACAAAGAGTGCAATCGAAACTGGCGAATTAGATATAACTAAGACAGTTACTGGCAATGCACCCGACAAGAATGATAAAACATTTGCTATTGATGTTGTAATGACAAAGGATGGTAGTGCTTATGCTTCTGAAGATGTAAATGTTAAGATAGGTAGTTCTACAAGTACATCAAGGACAGATTCTTCTGGTAAGATTACAGTTAATCTTAAGGCTGGAGAAAAAGCAGAGATTACTAACATTGAGCAGGGAGTTAAGTGTTCAGTTCATGAGCAGCAACCTGCAAGCGGTGCTAAGACATATGGTTATACATATGATACAAGTACATATACAAAGACTATAGATGCTACAAAGCAGGAAGTTAATATAGCTAATAGTTATACTGCTGAGACTACATCATTAACTGTTAACAAGACTTGGGTTGGTGATACAGATACAGATAGGCCTGCATCGATAAGAGTTCAGTTGTTAAAGAACAATAATAATGTCTCTGGTGAAATCAAGGAGATTACTGCTACAGATGGATGGACTGGTGAGTGGACAGGCTTAGATAAGTATAGTTATGATACAGCAAACAAAGAATGGAAAGAAAACACATACAGTGTTTCAGAAGAGAGTGTACCAGGTTATACTTCAGAAGTTTCTGTTTCTGGTACAACAGCGACTGTAACAAATACAAAGAATGATTTGACTGCAACAAGCATTGAGCTAAGTGCGACAAAGAGCTTTGTAGATGGAACATTACAGGGTAATGACTTCACATTTACACTGACAGGTGAAGGACAGAATCAGACAAAGAAAAATGATGTAAATGGAAATATCACATTCGATTCTATTACTCTTGATGAAGAGAAGACATATACATTTAAAGTAAAAGAGACACCTGGAACAGATTCACTTATAACATATGACAATACAGAATATACTGTGAATGTGGTAGTAGGAAAGAATACAGCAGGAACAGCTCTTGAAGTTAAGTCAACAACTTACAATAATGGTAGTGAAAATGTAAATGCAATGACATTTACAAACGAAAAGAATGACTTGGCTGCAACAAGTATTGATCTAACTGCAACAAAGACCTTTACTGGTGGAACATTACAGGGTAATGACTTCACATTTACACTGACAGGTGAAGGACAGAATCAGACAAAGAAAAATGATGTAAATGGAAATATTACATTCGATTCCATTACTCTTGATGAAGAGAAGACATATACATTTAAAGTAAAAGAGACAGCTGGAACAGATTCACTTATTACATATGACACAACAGAATATACTGTGAATGTGGTAGTAGGAAAGAATTCGGCAGGAAACGCTCTTGAAGTTAAGTCAACAACTT
>DFEN01000174.1:0-3769 GCA_002368685.1 Lachnospiraceae bacterium UBA3801 | reverse complement strand
TAAGTCAACAACTTACAAGAAGGGTGACGATGCTGTATCAGCTATGACATTTACAAATACTAAGTCTACTACACCTGTCGAAAAAGGTTACATTAACCTCACAAAGACAATTAAGGGTGAGGTAAATGAAGATGATCTTAAGACGATGACATTTACTGTAAAGAAGGGCAATGATACTGTTGCAACATATACACTTAGAGATGATTTCACTAAGGATACTTCTACAGGTGTATATAAACTTAATACTGATAAGGTACTTGAAGCTGTTATTGGCGATGATTATACAGTAGTTGAATCTATGTATAAAAATGGCAATAAAGATACAGAAGTGTCTGTAAGCTACAATATTACAGTAGGTAGTGGAACTCCAACAAGTGGAACAGGTGATACTACTAATGTATTCAGTGTAACAACAGGAAATACAACTACAGTAGCATTTAAGAATGCTTATAAGTGCGCACCGGTTAAGTTCACTAAAGAAACTCTATTTGAGGGAGCTTACAAGGCCATTGATGGTGCTAAACTGGCAATTTACAAATTAGATGATAATAATGAAAAGGTAAGTGATACCCCAATTACTACATGGACATCTAGTGTAACAGAAGAGTATTGGTTTACACTTGATGCTGGTAAATATGCGGTTGAAGAAGTTGAAGCTCCTAATGGATACGCTAAATCAGATGAATTAGTTAAATTTGAACTTATTGTAGATGATGAAGGAGTTGGAACACTCACAAAGATTGGTAACGATGGTCCAGGTAGTGTAGATGGAAATACTGGTAAGGTTGCATTCTATAACGATCCTATTGGAATCCTCTACGTACATGTAACAGTAGAAACACCAAATGATACAGAGGGCAAGGAAACAAAGGATGTTCCAAATGCTGAAGTAGAAGTTACAGACGAAAACGGACAAGTTGTAGGAACATATAAGACTAATGATAAGGGTGAAGTTGTTGATTCAACTACAGGAAAGTATCCTGAATTAACACCTGGTAAGTATACAGTTAAGATTACAAAGATTCCTGATAATTATGAGTTCAAGGATAAGCTCGATGGACAGGAAAGCACAGTTGAAGTTCCTCAGGGTGGACAAGGAAAGCATGAAGCTGTTATTGAAACACTTCTTGGTGGACTTGACATCATCGTTGTAGAAGAGGATACAGGACGTGTAGTTCCAGGAGCCAAGGTACTTGTAACTAAGCCAGATGGAACAACAGAAGAGTGCGTGACAGATAAAAATGGTATGATTACTAAGTTTGCACAGAAAGATGAGTTTGGTAATTATACATCACCACTAGGAAAATATACTTACAAAGTAACATGGGTTCCAGATGGATATAAGGTAACTCTTAATGAGGAAAATGAAGGTGTAGTTAAGAAGGGCGAGCTTACATCACTCGAGTCAAAGATCAATACAATTACTGGTGGACTAAAGGTTAGAGTTCTTGAAGAAGGAACTAACAGAATAGTTCCAGGTGCTACTGTTGAGATTAAGGCTCCAGAAGGAACAACATTCCCAGATGGCTCTACAACAATTACAGCTATCACTAATGAAGATGGTTACCTAACTACATATAAGGGTAAAGATGGAGAAACATATAGTTTAGTATCTGGACTTGAGCCTGGTAAATATCAGATAACAGTTACAAAGGTTCCAGAAGGATATAATGTAACAACTGGTAAGACTGAGACAGTTGAAGTTGTGGCAGGAAAGGTAACACCTCATACTGCATGGATTGCAGCACCTGCAACAAAAACAACTACTCCAGCAACAACTACTACAGCAGCTAAGTCAGTAGATACAGGAGATCACATGAATGTTATCCCATTCATTGTCCTGATGATAGTATCACTTATTTCTTCAATCGTGGTAATCATCCGCAAGAGAAGACTTAGATATGAGTACTAAAATGTAGTGATCAAGAGATTATAGAATAGGCCCCTACCCAAATTGATGGGTAGGGGTTATTTTATATAATAATACTATATTAATAAAATAATATTTATATTGACACTATACAACTATTGATATATACTAATAATATATAAAATATATTAAGAGGTGTAATATGGATATGATATACGATAATATATTTAAAACGATGGTGACTCGTAATCCTCATTTATTAATACCTTTGGTTAATGATATTTTTGATGAACATTATTCTTATGATGAGAAGGTGGTGCTTCTATCAGATGAACATCAAACGTTACAAAATGATTATGAGGGTGACGAGAGAATTACAGACTCATATATTTCTATTAATGGAGCAAATTATCATTTGGAATGTCAGAGTAATCCCGATGGGACAATTGTATTTAGAATGATAGAGTATGACTTCCATATAGCTCTTGATCAGGCGGTTAGAACTGCGAGGGCATGTCTTAAATTTCCTAGAGCTGCTGTCTTGTATTTACGTCATAATTCAAAAACTAAGGATAAGCTTAGTATTGATGTAGAATTTCCAAATGATCAAAAGGTTCTATACGAGATAAAAATAGTGAAGGCGAAGGATATACCCAAGGATGAAATCATCCAAAAGAAATTGTATTTCTTAGTGCCTTACTATATAATGAGAGTTGAAGATGAACCACTTCAGAAGGTTTTGGATGATTATATTGATCTTTTAACTGCGATGTCACATGATAGAGACGCAGGTGTATTTACAGAATATGATATGGCGAGTGTTAGAATTGGCATTAATAGACTTATTAATCAAGTGTATTCCGATGATTCTATAAGGAGAGGAGTTGAAAATCTTATGGGTGGAAAAGTATTATATTCAGAAATAGATAGAATCTATGATGAAGGAATAGAAAAAGGAATAGAAAAAGGAATAGAACAGAATAGTCTATCATCTATTAAAAATTTGATGAATAGCCTTAAGATATCTGCTGATGAAGCTATGAGTTATCTTGGAATTGCTGAAGATGATCGGGATAAGTACTTAAAAAAATTGGCTGAGTGATATAGGTGGATTAAATGGGTAATCTAGATAAGAAAAAAAGCAAAAATGATGAAATGTCATATACGTCAGATGATAACTATAAATTTGGTGAGATACTGAAGAAACTCCGTCAGGAAAATGGTCTATCTCAGGTAGAGGTCGCTGACAGAATGAACGTTACGCCTGGATATATAAGTAACGTTGAGAAGGGACGTACTGCTATGTCTCTTAGGATGCTGGTTTACTTTGCCAGGATTTTCGATTGCTCTCTGGATTCTATTGTTGGAATGATGGATGCGACATATGAACAGGAGTCAATTGATCGTGAGATAATGAGAGAAATCAGTAAGCTGGATAGTGTTAGCAAAAAGAAATTACTTAAGACTCTCAAGATATGGAACGATTGATTCTGACAACAGCTTCTTCTATTCGATTTAGTGGGATAGAGGAATAATTGAACATAAATGAATGTGTAGAGATTGCGGTGATATTTATACCGGATTCTCTACATTTTTTTATAAAGGAATCATCTGACATTTTCATATTCAGTTTTAAGATAAAATGAAGTCCGGCCTGCTCCTCACTGATTTCGGATATTGTGGCTATAGAACTGTTTCTGATAACGCGAAGTAACAGGTCCCTTTTCTTACGAGATGCAGTTCTCATTCTGTTTATGTGTTTTTCATAGTATCCCTCTGATATAAATCTTGCTAATGTCAGTTGTTCAAAGGTAGATACAGGGCAGGAGTAGAAAGATAGCTTCTTTCTATATTCATCCATTAGATGATCAGGAAGAACCATGTAGCTGATACGGATGG
>DFEN01000010.1 GCA_002368685.1 Lachnospiraceae bacterium UBA3801 | reverse complement strand
GAAAAGCTTCCATCCTCTTCACACTCGAGGTACTTTACAGTTGCACCATATTTCTTAGCAGCAAGTCTCCATGGGAGCATATTGCTGTGATGTTCAACAACAGTTGTTATGATCTCATCGCCTTCTGAAAGCTTTCCTTCAGAATGAAGCATTTCACATAGTGATGCAGCAACGAGATTAAGGCTCTCAGATGCATTTCTAGTAAAGATTATTTCTTCATCCGTCTTCGCATTTATAAACTTTGCCACCTTAGTTCTAGCTGCCTCGTAACGCTCTGTAGCATCTATTGATAATTCGTATAGACCACGAAATGGATTAGAGTTGTGATAGTACTCATAGTCCATAACCGCTTCAACGACCTGACGTGGCCGCTGACTTGTTGCAGAATTATCTAGATAAGCTAGATCTGTATTGTCGAAAAAAGGAAAGTCTTTTCTTATTTCCTGTACATTTAAACTCATAACTATTTCTTTCTAATTGTTTTTTTATTTATGGGATAACTCCACAAATTTTATTCAGCAAGGAGAAGCTCTCTTGTCTTCTCATCAGGTATTCTTCCTGCTACTGCATCTATTCTTGACTTCGCCATAAGCTCAGTAACTTCTGTTTCAGGAATACCACGGCTCTCGAAGTAATTTACTATATCCTCTGATATCTTTCCGATAGAGGCACCGTGCGCACCTTCTACATCCTCTTCTGCACATAGGATAAGTGGTACAGTATTATTATGCACACCTTCATCCATCAGAAGAACATCTTCTCTCTCATCACCTGTTGCAGTCTTGCAGCCCTTGATGAAATCTATAGTACCGCGGAAGGTCTTATCTGCTTTGTCACGGAGAACTCCGCTGACATTGATCTTAGTATCCGTCTTAGCTCCACGATGTCTTGCTACGTAGTTGATATCAAGCTTGTCAACTCCACGAACTAGATATCCTGTATCTATATCGAGGGTACTCTTGTAACCATCAAGATCTGCACAGCAGCTGAGGGCTACATTTCCGTCGCCTGACTTAATCTGAATCAATTTAAGTCCGCCATAGTCAAGGTATCTTCCACCAATGCTGTCGACAAAGTTTGAACCATCTTCAAGTTGGAATATTTCAACTAGATTTAACTTAGCAGTTTTCGCAGCTTTGATTCGTATATCATTTGCACCGAAAGTTGGGCAACCCTTGAAAGTAACTATCAAAGTTAATTCAGATTCTTCTCCAAGAATAACCGATGTACGAATAAGCTTTCCAACTACTTCATCTGTAGTTTGTTTTTTATCATTTCCAAAGTCATAAGTAATTCTAATCGGTTCTGTAACTTTTACTCCTGCAGATACTGTATATGATGTACCACCTGTCTTTGCGCCGTGGGATATTTTCTTGAATTCCTCACCTGCGCCCAGTTCTACATCTCCTAAACATACCGATGTAAAGTCTACAGATCCAACCTTAACATCCTCTGGCATATTATCAATGATGCATTCAGGTTTCTCAAATTTCTCCGGAACAGCTACCGTATATTCATTTACCTTTAACCACGTCCATGTTGGAACCGGCAGCTTGTTAATATTAATATTACTCATTTTTTTCCTCTTCTGTCTTTAAACTCAAAGTTTTATGAATAGTCAAATTATATAATTTATCTAAAAACTCTTCTTCAGAACAATCCATTATCTGTCCATCACGGTAATAATTCCATTTATTAATCGTACCTATTCCAAACAAACCTTTTTCTTGTATCTGGAAGAAATGTCTCTGTTCTAATTCTTCAGTATAGTTCTTTATAAATGAAAAGCTTTGATCAAATGTGAGTCTCTTTGCCAGAGTTCTTACTACCTCATATTCTTTTCCTGTAGTTACACAATCATGTACTCTACAATTTCTTACAGGCTTTTTGAGCACTGCACCATAAGTAAAACTAAAGGCGTATATCTGTAATCTAAGTAGTATAGAGAATAGTATTCCTCTTACAACAGAGAAAAGTGCAAAATCATAATCAGTTCCTTCTGAAGAAAAATGATTCCTTACCTGGTCTGGTGTTATAACTATTACATAATTGCTTAGTATTCCATCTATAAAGACCATTAAGAATCTTGCAAATGGAATCGCCACAATTATTGTAACAATCAGATATAAAATAGCAGTTAGAAAACTGATACTTTTTGAATTAGCAAATGTTCTCAAAAACTCTGCTACTATAACACCTATAATCAAAAGAATAATAATGATTACTAATGCGTAAGACCACCAAGGCAACAATTGGAGAAAATCATTATTAGTTTTTGCAACCATTTTATAAATGAAAAAGATTATGTTCTTATCTAACATATCTTCTTTTTCAATAAAATAAAGATAAAGTATTTCTCCAAATCCCAAGATGAAACCAACAATGAAAATAAACAATTCACCAATAAATCGTTTCATTTATCTTCTCACCTTTATTATCCGATTGAACCCTTCATCTCAAGTCGAATCAGATTATTCATCTCGACTGCATATTCAAGTGGAAGCTCTTTTGATACGTTGTCCGCGAAACCGCTTACTATCATGGCACGAGCATCCTCTTCAGAAATACCTCGGCTCATAAGATAGAATATAGCCTCATCAGAGATACGTCCAATCTTAGCTTCATGTCCGATATCTACATCATCACATCTAACATCCATTGCAGGAACTGTATCTGACCTGGAAATGTCATCGAGCATAAGTGATGCACAGTCAACCGCTGACTTAGCACCCTTAGCTTCAGGTCCTATTACAACAGCACTTCTAAAGGTGCTGATACCACCACTCTTTGAAATGGACTTAGTATTAACAGTCGAAAGTGTTCGCTTTCCTGTGTGAACAACCTTCACACCTGTATCAAGGTTCTGTCCTTCACCTGCAAATGTAATACCTGTGAATTCGACCTTTGAATCATCGCCCTTAAGAATAGTCATAGGATACAGATATGATGTATGCGAGCCAAAGGATCCTGATACCCATTCCATCTTACCGCCTTCTTCAACGGTAGCTCTCTTGGTATTCAGGTTATACATATTCTTGGACCAGTTCTCAATTGTAGAATATCTAAGTCTTGCATTCTTACCTACGAAGAGCTCAACCGCTCCTGCATGCAGGTTTGCAACATTGTACTTAGGTGCTGAACAGCCTTCGATGAAATGTAGATCAGCTCCCTCATCTACAATGATAAGTGTATGCTCGAACTGACCGGCACCTGGAGCATTTAATCTGAAGTAAGACTGAAGTGGAATCTCAACCTTAACTCCTGGTGGGACATATACGAAGCTTCCTCCTGACCAAACTGCGCCATGAAGTGCCGCAAACTTATGATCCTGTGGAGTAATGAGCTTCATGAAATGCTCTTTAATCATATCTCCATATTCGCCGTGCATTGCTGACTCAAGGTCTGTATAGATAACTCCTTGTGCAGCTACTTCTTCACGAACATTATGATATACAAGCTCTGAATCATACTGAGCGCCTACTCCAGCCAGAGACTCTCTCTCTGCCTGTGGAATACCGAGTCTCTCGAAGGTATCCTTTATCTCCTCAGGAACCTCATCCCAGTCAGCACTCATCTTGTTATCCTTAGGCTTGATGTATGTAACTATATTATCCATGTGCAGGCCATCAATAGGTGGTCCCCATGGCTTCATTTCCATATTATTGTATATTTCTAACGCTTTGAGACGCAGCTCTGTCATCCACTCAGGATCATTCTTCTCCTTAGATATCTGTTTAACTATCTCCGGAGTAAGACCTTCGGCAACCTTGTATACATCCTCATCAACATTACGAAAATCATACAGGCTTCTGTCTACGTCTTCTACATATGTCTTTTCCTTATCTGCCATATTATCTTCCTTAATTGGTATACTTTTCAAATCCGTTTGCATTTATTTCATCAACAAGTGAAGCATCCCCTGTTTCAACTATCTTTCCATCTACCAGGATGTGTGTATAGTCAACCTTCAGTGCTTCAAGAATACGGGTACTGTGTGTGATAATAATCAGTGCTCCGTCGCCATTCTCATGAAATGCCTTAACACCATCCGAAACAGTTCTTACTGCATCTACGTCAAGTCCGGAATCTGTCTCATCCAGAATAGCAAGGTCCGGCTTCATCATAAGCATCTGAAGTATCTCCGCCTTCTTCTTCTCACCACCAGAGAATCCAACATTAAGGTCTCTATCAGCATATGACTTATCCATATTGAGAAGAGCCATCTGCTTCTCCAGTGACTTACGGAAGTCCCAAAGTCTTGCTCTTGTACCTGTTTTGGTATCAACAGCATTTCTAATAAAATTAGAGAGTGATATACCAGGAACCTCTATAGGATTCTGGAAAGACAAGAAAATACCAGCCTTTGCTCTATTGGCTGTATCCATATCAGTTATATCCTCTCCCTTGAAAAGGATAGACCCTTTGCCTACCTCATAATTAGGATTACCCATAATGGAATATCCAAGTGTAGATTTACCTGCACCATTTGGTCCCATAATAACGTGTGTTTCACCAGGATTTACCACAAGATTAACTCCGTGGAGTATCTCATTTTCTGCAACACTTACGTGTAAATCCTTGACACTTAGTAACTCAGACATATTTTTCCTCCTTAGTCCGATCTAGTAAACATTAATACACTACAGACGGATCAGATTAGTCTCGATACCCTTACCCTTCAGAACTGAATCCATTCCCCAGTCATCTGTAAGGATAATTATCTGCTCCTCCTTCATGTCCATTAAACAGTCCGCCAACGCCTTTATCTCAGATGCGCTCTCAAGCATGCTTGTACCATCTATGATAAGTGGAAGCTTCTCTTTAGCCAGATACTTAGCTATGCTAAGTCTCACAGCCAGGTAAACCTTACCTGCATCAGCCTCGGTCAGATTGTTGATAGGAACATATCCATAATCTGCCTTCAGAATAATTCCACCCTTATCATCAAAGGTTAACTCGCTGAACTCATCCTGAGTTATACGTCTTATATATCTAGATACATTTCCTAGCAAATGCTTAAATGCATCTTCTCTGAACTTTTCAGACAGTGTATTTATTTTATTAATAGCAAGGTCAATCGCTTTAATCTCATCTTCAAGCTCGCTCTTCTTCTTAAATACTGTATCGAATTCGTGGCGAAGCTTATTTCTCTCATTACGTCTGTTGACGAGAGCATTTTCCTTCTCTTTAAGAACAGCTTTCTTCTCCTGGAATTCCTTGGCAAAGGTCATATCGAATTCCATCTCTTCCTGTTCTTCAGCCTCTTCCTTGAGTTCCTCAAGAACCTTCTTGAACTCTTCTTCATCCGGCGTATCTTCTTCTTCCTTCACATCGAAGTAGCCCTTAGCTCTGAAGCCATCAATGATTGTGATGATTACAAAAAGTGCTGTGAAGATAATAAACAGCTTTCTGATCAAATCCTCAAATGGAAGTATATAAACAATTGCAGCAATTATAAGTATAACTGCAATACCACTGGCGAAAATAACTGGGATTCTATCTGTGAACTTGATGTTCTTACGAGCTTCTATCTTGGCTGCTTTTCTCTCTTCGGCGAGCTTCTCTTCAGCCTTCTCGATCATCTTGTCACTATCGACATAGTTCTTCTCGCGCTCAGTTATTCTATCTATCTTTTCTTCGATGGTAGCGTCACTTTCGTATGTGACAGTTCCATCCTCATTTTCCACCATACGACGGGCAATTCTCTTACGTCTCTCCGCCTCCATAACGAACTCTTCGTTCAGAGTCTTTATCTCATTTTCAACAGCCGCGATATCATCATCAACTGTATCGTACTCTGAGAGTCTCTCATCCAGCTCATCGAGTCTACGGATAAGAGGCTTAGGAATATGATTCTTCTTCTCATCCTCAAGGTACTTGATAGCCTTTACCTTATCGATGTTCGATGTACCTGTAAGAGTAATGTTAGTAAGATACTTCTGCAGATCCTTCTTACCACTTGAATCACCTACTATACACTTGGTATCGAGGTAAGTATTCTTATCAGTCTCACAAAGAGTACCGCTAATAGTATCTGTGTTATTCAGTCGAACCTCTCTACCAGAACTAACATCTAGAACGGATGCCTTCTTAGCTCCAGCTAGAAATGTTCTATCTACCAGATATGAATTCTCATCATCATTTATATAAGCTGTTCCAGAATATCCATTTCCTGTCTTTGGCTTACGAAGTTCATAATTAGATCTGACTCTGGTTATTCCCTCTCTACGAGGTATTCCATACATTAAACCTATCAGAAAGTCTCTGACTGTAGATTTACCCGCATCAGCTTCACCATAAACTATGTTGACGCCCTTCTGTAAATCCATGCTTTTATTATGAAATTTTCCAAAGTCTCTGATCAGTAGCTTTGTCAAATACATTTATCTTTCTTCTCCTGCCATGATTAATGCTTCCATACCATATCTGAGCGCCTTGCTCCTTATTCTTTCGTCTATAGTATAGCTGCCATCTATTTCACGTATGAAGCTGCCCATCATATTAGTTTCATTTTCTATTCTGAGCATCTTCTCATCATCATCCGAAATGGTCATATTCAGAACTTCGTAAATGTTATATCTGTTCTTGATACGACTCAGATCAAAGTCCACATTGTTCTTCGAGAATCCTCTAAGAACGATTCTATAGATATTATTATTACCCAGCTTGAGGAGCTTCTCTTCCAGATTCTTTGTTATCTCCTCTGCGCTTAAATTAGGATTCATAGTAATACTGATATCCATATAATTTCTATAAGCTATCGGACACCAGGTTATCTTGGTTCCTTCATCTGTAATCTCGCCAAGTACATATCCGTGTCTACCAGTTTCCTTTGGACCTAGAGGCTCCGGCGAACCCGCATAAGCCATTCTATTCTTCAGGATGTGAACTGGTCTACGAATATATCCCATTGCAACGTAGTCGAAGCCCTTCGCTGCAAGCTTCTCCTTCTTGAATGGCATATGATTTCTATCACCACCATGTCCTAGAAGGATATTAATAGCACCTTCACGACCTGGATCGATATCCTCTAAAATGTGTTCTCTATATTCAGGCTTCGCATAACTAAATCCTGTTACGCATGTATTGATTCCTCTCAGATAAGCATTAGTGGTTTTATCTGAAGGAAGAAGAACTGTTTTAGATCTGAACTTATAAGCACTGGAATCACTTCCAGGAACTATATAATCATCCGTACCGGAAAGAATAACTGTTCTTGTCTTCTCCAATCTCATCAGCTTATCATCTACAAATATAAGGTCCTCCACCGATGGAGATCTGTCAAACAGGTTACCTGCTATAAGAAGAAGATCTATATCCTTCTCATTACAGGCATCTATAACCTTCTCAAAGGTTTCTTCTATCTCCTTTGGTCTATGCTCTCCCCAGTCAAATTCTGCATCTGGAGTAGCAAACAGATGGACATCTGCAATATGAATAAATTTCATTATTATCTACCCTTTATTCTTATTTTTCTGCAGCAAAACATACTTCGCCACATTAACTACATAATTATACAGGCAAGTAGCAAATATTGCAACCAAAAAGGGATAATCAGACTACCCCGATCACCCCTTTATTTCCAATGTTTTTTGCCCTAGTTTTTTATCTTGATATTCTTAAGGATTATAACCATTACATCCTTGGCGGTTACCTTTTTACCAGTAGCCAGAAGATCCGTATATTCCTTGACAATGTTATTAATATTGCCTGCCAGACCACTTGCCACCTTGGAATCCAGGAATTTTTTAACCCATTCCGTGTCAGTAACAGACTTTTGCCCCGTATAAATCTGTTCGAATATGTAGACGCTTCCTTCTCCAAGAGCGGCCACTATGACACCTGCAACTATTCCATTTAGCACGTCTCCAGCTATATTTAATCCCGGAATAGCTTTGATAGCATTCAGCGCTGTCTTAGCTATGATTCCGGCAGTTCCAGCATTGATAATAGTTTGAATAAGCTCTGTATTCTTATCAAACTCAACTCCATATATCTTTGAAAGACTCTTTATTTCTCCCACCTCAAGTGGAGTTAAAATCGTTCCATCTGGAAATGGTATCGGTACGAGTCCTACTGTCAGTCCTGCAAGAGCCGATGCACCAACTACTGAATGCGCCATAGCTCTCTTCTGGTTCAGATAGAAATAGTTCTTATCAACTATTGAAGCATTTACTCCTTCCGGAAGGAACTTAACGGTCTCAGTAAGTAGCTCACCCAGACCATCTGGGGTTACATTTATATTGAGATCTGTATCTATCTTGTAAGTCGTCGCAACAACCGGCACTATAGCCTTCAGATTCTCGCTAAGCTTCTTATGATTCTTGAAGGCATTATATACCATCCTTACATTCTCAGCCCTCTCCGGCTTCGAATAAGACTTCGTGATAACAACTATTATCGGAACACTCTTCCATACAGAAGTTGCATGCGCCAGCATATCTATATTTTTCTTAAACATCTTTCGTGATGTTCCATCTATGCAGTACCAGATCATATTAATCTGATGAGTCGCATCATCGTTTTTGATACTATCACGGGACCATTTTCTTATAGCAGATATGGCCTTACTCTGATTGAGAAGTCCCGGTTCAAAGCCAATAGTATCTATGATTCTAAATCCAAGTCCTTCACTCTCATATACTCGAAGCTGCTTAGTTGTCGCCTCTCCTATGCTCGTCTCAGCCACGTAGGACTGGAACAAAGAATTGATCAGAGTAGACTTACCAACTCCCGAATTACCAATAACCACTACATTCGGCTTCTCCACAACGCCAGTATAAACCTGCCCGTTAGGAGACTGCTGAACAGGCTGATTACTAGGCACCGGCTGATTAACTAATTGGTTATTATTCTGATTATTGTCCATATATAACCCCCATAATCACTATCTTGATTATACGCTTCTATCCCTCATATACTACCTTGCCATTGCAAATGGTATAGTGCACCTTACCTGGAAGAGTCCATCCCTTAAATGGACTATTCTCTGCTTTGGAGGCAAAGCTTTCCACCTTCCACTCTTCATTTTCTCCGAAGATAACTATATCTGCAGGAGCCCCCACCTTCATACTTCCAGGTATGAGTCTATATAGTTCTGCAGGATTCTTGCTCATCAGTTCCATCAGCTTAAGAAGCGAAATATGTCCAGGCTGAACAAGAGATTTGATTCCAAGTCCAAGAGAGGTCTCGAGCCCTATGATTCCACTAGGCGCCGCAGCCATATCTCTATCCTTTTCCTCTTTAGAATGAGGTGCATGATCTGTAACGATCATGTCTATTGTTCCATCTTTTATTCCTTCAATGATTGCCTGTCTATCCGACTCTTCTCTTAGCGGAGGATTCATACGAGCATATGTACCATATTCCAGAACCGCATCCTCTGTTAGAGTAAAATGATGAGGCGTTGCCTCAGCATGAATATCCCCGCCTAGTTTCTTTGCAGCTCTAACAAACTCCACACTATTCTTTGAACTTATATGCTGTATACATAGTGTCGCTCCAGTTCCAAGCGCCAGCGCCACATCTCTTGCAACCATTACATCCTCTGCTGTACGGGAAGCTCCCCCATATTCAAGCTTCTCTGATACCGCTCCCATATTTACACCCGGCTGTTTTACAAAGAGCGGATCTTCTTCGTGAAGACTTACAGGAAGATCCAGTTCACTAGCTTTATTAAGTGCCTCAACAAGTACAGCTTCATCCATTATAGGAAGTCCATCATCTGTAAAGCCTGCTGCTCCAGCTTCCTCAAGCGCTTCCATATCCACCAGGTCTTTTCCCGCCATTCCCTTTGTTACAGTAGCTGTCTGAAGAACATGAATAGGTGTCTTCTCGCCCTTTTCCTGAATATATTTAAGGGTTTCCACGTTATCTACTACAGGCTTTGTATTTGCCATACATACAACCGTCGTAAAACCGCCTCTTGCTGCCGCAGCAGCTCCAGTATCAATATCCTCCTTATATGTAAAGCCTGGATCTCTGAAATGAACATGTGTATCCACAAGTCCTGGAGCAACTACAAGTCCTGTTGCATCTATGGTCTGTATATCATTTCCATCAACATCATATCTAGCCTTGATATCTTCTATATCTAGGTCCTTCCCTGCACCAGCGACAAAATTATCGACTAAGGCAACGTCGCCTATTTCATCTATGCCTGTGACAGGGTCTACAATACGTGCATTTTTTATATAAATCATAAGATTCTCCTAAGTTATATATTAAATAGCCGTTAGATTAAAGTACTCTAACCAACAGATATATAATAACACAAATCATTTAAAAACTGTATATATACTTTATCCCTACACATAAAAACCCTCCCCATCAGAACCTTCTGATAAGGAGGGCATAAGTTAGAAGTCTATAATATACTAATTATCCTCGGATAGTTTAGTAATTCTCAGCATTTACTTCGAAGAAGCTCTGTGGATGTGCACAAGCTGGGCAAACCTCAGGAGCCTTTGTACCAACTACGATATGACCACAGTTGCGGCACTCCCAAACCTTTACTTCGCTCTTCTCGAATACCTGCTTTGTTTCAACATTATTGAGAAGTGCTCTATATCTCTCCTCATGATGCTTCTCTATAGCAGCTACCAGGCGGAACTTCTCAGCAAGCTCTGGGAATCCTTCCTCCTCAGCTGTCTTAGCAAATCCGTCATACATATCTGTCCACTCATAG
>DFEN01000032.1 GCA_002368685.1 Lachnospiraceae bacterium UBA3801 | reverse complement strand
TCCTTAAGCTCCGGGAACTCGTTCAGAACGTCGGTCATCTCATTTCCACGCTCTCCACATCCGATATATACAACTATTTCTGCATCTGCCCATTTAGCAAGCTGATGCTGGATAACTGTCTTACCTGAACCAAATGGTCCAGGAACTGCAGCAACACCACCCTTAGCTATAGGGAAGAATGTATCTACAACTCTCTGTCCTGTAATCAGTGGCTGACGAGGTGGAAGCTTCTTCTGATATGGACGGCCCTTACGAACTGGCCATTTCTGCATCATCATTACATCCTTATCGCCATCTTTTGTTTCAACTACAGCTACTGTTTCAGTTACTGTGAAGGATCCACTGTTTATAGACTTGATAGTTCCTTCAACTCCATAAGGAATCATAATTTTTTGAGTAACTACCTCAGTCTCCTGAACTGTACCGATGATATCACCCGCCTGAACCTTATCGCCAACCTTTGCAGTTGCTACGAAATCCCATTTCTTTTCTCTATCAAGAGAAGGAACTTCAACTCCTCGCTCCAGCAGATTTCCGCCAGTAACCTCCATAATCTTTGTAAGAGGTCTCTGGATACCATCATAGATAGAACCCATAAGTCCAGGTCCAAGTTCAACTGATAGAGGAACCTCTGTTGATTCAACAGGTTCACCAGGTCCTAGACCAGCGGTTTCCTCATATACCTGGATTGATGCCTCATCTCCGTGCATCTCTATTATTTCACCGATAAGTCTCTCGTTACTAACACGCACAACGTCGAACATATCTGCATCACGCATGCCTGTGGCAATAACAAGAGGTCCGGCAACCTTCTTAATCTTACCTACTACTCCCATGGAGTGTATCTCCTTTCTTCCAAAATGAGTATATTGGGTTTATTCGCCGAATAGGATGTCGCTTCCGACTGCCTGTTCAACTGAACGGCGGACAGCCATGATTCCGTCTCCGGTATTTCCCTTAACACCTGGTATCTGAATAATTGCAGGTGTCATCTCTTCTTTATATTTCTGTATCTGTTTAGCAGTTACAGCAGCAAGTTCTTCTGTAATATATATGATTCCATATCCGCTACTTGCCAGATTTTTTAGTGTTTTGACTGCATCTTCTTCACCATCAACTGGAAATGTACTTAGTCCAAGGGAAGCAAAACCATAGATGCTATCATAATCACCTATTACAGCTATTCTATTCTCATCCATACATTTTCCTTACCCTTTCCGAGATAACGTCCTCACCGAATCCATTTGCCTTTGCAGTCATAATGATTCTAGCAGTTCTTATCTCGTTTTGTTTCGCCAAGAAGAATGCAACTATTGGTCCACTGGACTGAATATTTGTCTTCTGATTCATAAGTGTACCCATCACATAATCGTCACACCATTTCTCAAAGCTGGAGAAGGAATCCTTAAGGGCTTCAACCGCATCATGGTATCCAACTCTCTCTAAAAACTCATAAACAGAATCACGATTAGTTGCAGCTGCTACCGCCAGTTTCTTAGTATCAAGCTTTCCAACTGGTGCGAGAGCCTCTTCTATAACACTTAGAGGTCTTCTAGTATCAGCAGCTCTGACTGCTATCTTGATATCTGCCATTAGAACCTTTGTCTCTGCATACTCAATAAGGAATCTATCCTTTGTCAGCTTTGCAGATTCAATTGTCGCATCCAGACAAGCTCTATCAATCATCATATCAAGTCTCTGACCATCTCTGGTGGTTAACATAAAATCAAGAGCCTCTTCAGCGATTTTTCTCATATATTCAGGAAGCTTCTCAAAATCCTTATCTCTAATAATGCCAAGCATCTGATCTTTGCCATACTTGTCATGATCATAGAAGGCCATTCCATCATCAAGACCAGTACATACTTCCTTAATAGCAGCTTTAAGATTGTGATAGAGTTCCTGTATAAATAGAACATCTATTATCTCGGAATTAACTCCAAGTGTTCTCAGTAGACGCATCTGTGCTTCTTCTTCAGTCGCAAGTACAGTTTCCATATCGCTTCCAACTGAACCGTCGCCCCATCCCTTCTCAGTTAGGTATGATAGAACTTCTTTTTCACTCTTCATTCCTACCATCGATTGAATATCAGCATCATTCAGTAGAGTCTTCTCTTTGGCGCGAATACATGCAACTGCATAGATATAATCCGCATCTCTCATTTACTGTCTACTCCAATCTTACCAAAGTAAATTATTTACTATATCTGTCAATTCTTCTTTATTCTCATCAAAAAGTGCATCGAAAGATGAATTAATCTCGATGTTTCCATATTTAAGAATAAATCCACCATCTATATCTACAGTGTCCTGAGATATATCTATCATGCCACCTTTTTTGGTAGCTACCTGATTAACCTTTTCACTGAAATCAGAAGGCATTCTATCCAGATCCTTCTTATTCAGAAGAAGAACGCCCTTCTCTGACTGAGCCTGCTTCTCAAGAAGCTTCAGAAGATTATCAAAATATTCTTCCTTCTCAAGAATGAGAAGCTTCGCCTTAGCCTTAACGATCATGCTGTCTATTATTTCCTGCTTTGTCTCGAGGAGGATTAGTCTCTCTGCCTGCTCACACTGTGAAACAGTCTTCTTGTTCTCCCCTGCAAGCTTCTTATCTAGTCTATCATTTGCGGCCGCTAAGAAACTATCACAGTCCTGACTAGCTTTATCAATCAGTTTATTGGCAGATTCTTCTGCAGCTGATATTATGCCTGCTGATTCTTTATCAGCATCTGCAAGTATCGCGCTGGTTATTTTCTCTATCCCTGCCATGCCTTGTTCCTTTCTTGTT
>DFEN01000071.1 GCA_002368685.1 Lachnospiraceae bacterium UBA3801 | reverse complement strand
ATAATACATACTGCAACAATGGCATTCTTAGCTGTCTCCACTGCATCGTCTTTAACCACTACATCGTTTCTCATAATTAAGAAACCCCCTTTCAGTAAAATGTATACGTATACAACATATCCGAATTATACCATATATTAAATGTTATGAAAAGTTAAAATTATTCTGTAACTACATAGTTATAAAATTATTCTACAACTACTTCACCATCGCCTATAGCATCGCTGAGAAGTCCTTCTACAAGGTCCTTAGCATGTTTATCAGCCTCTTCCTTAAGAGTATCTATACTGGCATTTTCCTTTGCATCAGCCTCAGCATTTGATACCGCATCTACACCATCTTCCTTGGACTCCCAATTAAATATCGCATAGCTTTCATCATAGAATTCGATGGAATCAGGATCTACATAAACCTTCTGAACCTCAGACTTAGGAATCTTGACATAGACCTTATCATCCTTTTCTGTGACCTCTATCTCTGAGACATCTATCCCCGCCTCTATTTCCGCAGTATAAGTCATAGAATAGCTCTTCTTAGTAAGAAATGGTATATCGCCCTCTTCGTAGCGAATATAGCCCTGGTAGATAATCTTCTCAGTCGTAAGCTCACTAACACTTTCAAGTCTCTCAGAAACCTCAGCTGAAGTTATTCTCTTCTCAGCTTCGAGCTTCTCGAGGTATCGCTTATGCATTACTATACCTACAACAACCGATATAGCTATTATTATAATAAGAGCAACAATAGATATAAGTAGTTTATAAATTGAGAACGTAAATGCTCTCCTCTCTCTAGCTTCTAACTTTTCTTTTTCCATATTATCCCCTAAACCTTTTTAAGCTTTGCAAGTGTTGCAAAGAGTCTCTTCTCTCCAACAGTATCGAAAGCAACTGTCACTTCATAATCATCCGCTTCCTTAACCATGCTGATAACCTTACCCTTGCCAAACTTTATATGTCTGACTGTATCTCCTACACCATATTCTATAGAACTTACATCAGCAAGAGGAGCTGTAGCCTTCTTGAAAGACTTTGGTGGTGGAGCTGTATACCTTGTAGTCGAAGTACTTGATGTAATAGATGCACCTGAATTAGATCCAACAAATGAGCTTGTAAATGGATCTTTCTTGATTACATTTGCTTTGATTCCAGTTCTAGTCATATATTCCTTAGGAATCTCACTTATAAATCTAGATTCCAAAGGATAATTTCTATTACCATGCATCATTCTGGTAGTAGCTGAACTTAAATAAAGTTCTTCCTTAGCTCTTGTAATACCAACATAGCATAGTCTTCTCTCTTCCTCAACTGCATCTGGATCATCGCTATCCATAGCCATACCGCTAGGGAATAGCCTCTCCTCCATACCAGTAATAAAGACAACCGGGAACTCCAAGCCTTTAGCACTATGAAGAGTCATAAGAGTAACCTTATTATCAGTATCTTCAGCACTATCATCAGTATCAGCAACTAGAGAAATGTCTTCGAGAAGTCCCATAAGAGATGGTTCTTCTTCCTCTTCCATGTAACCTACAATCTTGTTCTTTAATTCTTCTAGGTTATCAAGTCTAGCAGCAGACTCGTCAGTTCTCTCTATCTCAAGCTCTTTTCTATAGCCTGTCTTCTCCATGATATCCTCATAGAGTTGTTCAAGATCACCACTCTCAGCAACTGGAACAAGGGATTCCATAAGCTCTATAAAGCCACCGATTTTTTCTGCGGCTCTACCTAAAAGACTTCTATTTGACTCATTTTTACAGAAATCATACATTGATACGCCTGCTTCAGTACTTAGCTCACGAATCTTAGTAATACTGGTTTGTCCTATACCACGCTTAGGAACATTAATAATTCTTGAAAAAGAAACTTCATCTGAGTTATTACTTAAGAGCTTCAGATATGCAACAATATCTCTTATTTCTTTTCTATTGTAGAAGCCAGTACCACCCACAAGCTTGTATGGAATATTCGCATAAACGAGCTTCTCTTCTATTGCTCTGGACTGTGCATTTGTACGGTACAGAATGGCCATATCTGAGTATGGTCTTCCCTCTATATTTTTCTCAAGGATTATATTTACTGCACCATGAGCTTCTTCATATTCCGTCTCATATACGGTGTAATTAATCTTAGAGCCTTCGCCATTTTCCGTCCAAAGCCTCTTATCCTTACGCCCTTCATTATTAGCTATAACTGCATTTGCGGCATTCAGGATATTCGATGTAGATCTATAATTCTGCTCCAGCTTAACAACCTTCGCATCAGTATACTCATCCTCAAAGTTTAGAATATTATAGATATTCGCACCTCTAAACTTATAGATGGACTGATCATCGTCACCAACTACGCAGAGATTACGCCATTTAGCAGCGAGAAGTCTAACGAGCTCGAACTGAGAATTATTAGTATCCTGATACTCATCGACCATTATATATTTGAAGCGTGTCTGATAAAGCTCAAGAACCTCTTCATCCTTCTGGAAAAGCTCAAGTGTCTCAAAAATAAGATCATCAAAATCAAGAGCATTATTTAGCTTCATTCTCTTCTGATACTCACGATATATACGAGCCATCTGAATAGCTCTATAGTCAGAACCCGCCTCTAGGTCCATATCCTCTGGAGTCTTATATCCTTCTTTTGCAGTTGATATGAAGCTGATACAAGCTCTCTCTGGATACATCTTAGGATCAATAGCCAGAGTCTTAAGAACTTCCTTAACTACAGCTTTCTGATCATCAGTATCGTAAATTGTGAAATTATTATTTCCACCTATTCTTGAATAGAAACGTCTAAGTATCTTCACGCACATAGAGTGAAATGTACTAACCCAGACACCCTCTGCCTGTGCACCAATCTCGCGTTCAACACGTTCCTTCATCTCATTTGCAGCCTTATTTGTAAATGTGATAGCCAGTATGTTATAAGGATCAACTGACTTCTCATCAATGAGATAAGCTATACGGTGAACCAAAACACGAGTTTTTCCACTTCCTGCACCTGCAAGTATAAGAAGAGGCCCCTCGGTATACGAGCAGGCCTCTGATTGTCTATCATTTAAACCTAGCATTACTGTGTTGAACCCTGTCCTAATTTAGCTTTAAGGGCTGCAAGTTCATCTTGAACAGCTGCATCAGGAGCAGCATCATATTTGGATGTTAGATTATCTACCTCACTAGAAGCTGTTGTTGCATTGAGTTCTGCTTCTGCAGTAGCAACATCCAGCATAGCGTCTGCCTTATCTTCAATTCTCTGGAAGGCAGCAAAGCTTGATGAAGAATCAACCTTTGACTGAATCTTATTGATATCCTGCTGAGCTTTTGCAAGCTTAACCTTAGCCTTGATCATGTCACGTCTGGACTCAAGCTCTGATATATCATTTACGAGCTTGTCATGCATCTGACGCATCTTCATAGCATTTGCAGCTGCGATATCATATGTCTGCTGAAGTGTAGCCTGACGAGCAACAAGCTTAGACTTCTCTGTAAGGAACTTAGTTGCATCAGCATCATTTCCTGCTACAACAGCCTTCTCAGCATAGTCCTGCATTCTTGCTATCTCAAGATTGATCTCATCGAGATCTCTCTTAGCCTTTGTCTCGTTAGCCATAACCTCTGCTGTCTCATTCTTAACCTTAACAAGATCATTGTTCAGATTACGAAGTGTCTGATCAACCATCTTCTCTGGATCTTCTGCCTTATCCAGAAGAGCATTGATATTAGATGACATTATGTCTTTAAATCTTGATAAAATTCCCAATTTTGTATCCTCCCTTTTATTTTATAAATACACCTTAACATTATACTCTACCAAAAAATATATTTCAATTTGATATTATATAAATTGTTAGATCACATCAAGTATTATGCCTCTTGCCGCTTCAGGAGTATATCCCTCTACATCACTATAAATAATCGCTCCCTCAAGCATCTCAGTAGCATCTTTTATGTTAAACTTATCCTTGGAATAAATCGTTAAAACTACATCATTTGGTTCAACAATATCTCCAACCACCTTATGATGCACCACTCCTGCGTATGGATCGATATCATCTTCTTTCTTGATTCTTCCAGCGCCCAGTTCAAGGGACACTCTACCTATCTGCTCAGCATCTATCTTTGTTATAACTGCTGGCTTATCTCCTGTATATACTATTTGTTTATAGCCTTCATTTGTTAACTCAGCAAAGTCATTACTATTTAAATCTATATCTAATAATTTATCTATAAACGCAACGTCACCTCCCTGAGCCGCTATAAACTCCTTAAACTTCTCATACGGTGCATTTGTTTTAAGTATCTCATCTATCTTTTCATATACCAAATTATGAATATTAGTCAGATTTCTAGGATCATCCTTTTCAAGTTCAGTATTCTTCTCATAATAATCCAGACTAAGATTCATATATTCATCTGATAGAATAAACATATTCTTACAAAGTTCTCTGATAAGCTCGTAGAGTCTAGGATTTCTGACCTTTCCAACCAGGAACTGAGCCGCCTCAATTACTTCAAGAAGATTTCCCACTGTATATCCTAGCGGCTGGTTCATATCTGATATTACAGCTGTACAGTCTCTATCATCCAATTCAGCAATCTGTATCATTGTATCAGCTAACTCTCTAGCACTATCTACATCCTTCATAAAGGCGCCTGTTCCACACTTAACATCAAGAACAATGGCCTCTGCCCCCGATGCAAGCTTCTTACTCATAATACTAGAAGCTATCAGTGGTATACTATCAACTGTTCCTGTTACATCTCGAAGGGCATATAGTTTCTTATCTGCTGGAGCAAGGCTCTTTGTCTGAGCTATATCAGACATCCCCACCGACTTGACAAGTTCTATAAATTTCTCATCAGAAACATCCGAGCTAAAGCCTGGAATTGAGTCAAGTTTATCTATCGTTCCTCCAGTTATACCTAGACCTCTACCACTCATTTTTGCTATTGGTACATTTAAAGCAGCCATGATAGGTCCAACTATAAGAGTTGTCTTATCCCCTATACCACCTGTCGAATGCTTATCAACAACAGTCTTTCCGATTTCCGAAAGGTTTATAACATCCCCACTATACTTCATTGCGAGAGTCAGATCTGTCGTCTCTTGAATAGTCATACCTTTAAGGCAAATAGCCATAAGAAGCACTGACATCTGATAATCAGCTATCCTTCCATTAAGGATACCCTCGATAGAAAAATATATTTCCTCCTTCGTAAGTTCTTCGCCTTTTTTCTTTTTCTCGATGATTTCAATAATGTTCATAAAACTCTGTTACCCCTTTAATCATTATCTATCATAGCATTTAATTCTTCTGTCCCCGGAAGAACAAAACGTCCACTAACTATTATATCAACTTCTGTACCATCTTCATATACCGCAAAGAGTCTTCCTAACTCGTTATATGGAATGGTTATATCTGTGTGACAATTGAAGTAAGCCTTCTCCGGTTCAGTCTCTCTTAGATCAGCAAAGCTATTAGATCTACTCACTATTTCCTTACCATCCGGATTAAATACCGCGTGATCCTCTGCATGACTATAACAAGTATCGCCTAGAGCAAAATGCGGCCCTGTCTTCTCTACAATCAGAATTGGAAGCTTCTCAAGAATATCATATTTTCTAGCCACATTATAAGCATAGGTGTTAGTACCTATAGCGAACTCACCAATCGGAAGGAATTCATGATTAAAAAGGATATTTTCCTTAATATATTGCTTACCCTTCTCGATTCCTTCACTTCCCTGCGATATATAATTGTCACAGTTATAATCAGTTACTACACCATCTTCGAACTTAAATTCTATATTATCGAATTTATAGCCATTAAGGTATGAGCTACTAACATTCAGAGTTCCGTGAGTTCCCTCTAGAACAGGCGATGTAAATACCTCTCCCAGCGGAATATTTACATCTGCTGTACAGTTCTCAAACTGAGTCTCCCTGTCAGGACTTGCGAGTTTTCTCATCTTGACCGTCATATCTGTACGGTTTCCATTCATACCAATAACTCTAACTACATCCGCCTTATCTAGAGTATCGATTATACTCTGCTGAATCTTTTTATATTTCTCATTATCGAGTGTATTAATATTTATAACTTCATCAAATATCTCTTCGAACTCATCCCCTATATCAGGAAGTGGAAATGCGATAATAGTAAAGCTATAGGAGTCACCTGGAAGATATTTATTTGAAATCTCTCCCATCTCTCCATACATCTTACGGCTGATTTTCTGCTGCTGTTCTGAAAGCGCCGCAACACTTTCCTTAGAAACAGGAGAAAATCTCTTCTCTCCAAAGGTTTCTATAACCGCTGGACCAGCAAAGCCTGATACGTCTTCCCCTAATCTCTTATAGCATTCTTCTGTAGCCTCTACCCTCTTATTAGCAAAAGCTTTATCTAGATAAAATCTATCATCATTTCTATGATCATATTCAAATTGCATATTTGGAGAAGTGGATTCATAGCCTTGCTTTATAACCTGTCTACGAACCGCTCTATTAATAGCGCACCTGGAAATAATAGTTTCAAGGCCCATTTCCTTAAACTTTTCTATGGCTCTTTTAACTATTCTCTCCTCCCCTATATGATATCTTATCCATACTCTATTCTTGCCTTCAAAGCTTATACCCATCACATCAAAGCCGCGTCTAAAGCCGTCAGTATAAGTCGAAGCAAGAAGGTCTATCCTGTCCTCCGAAAGCTTAGCTAGATACTCAGCAAGTTTTATCTCTGTATCGGATATATATTCACCGTATTTATATAAATAGTCCGGATTTGATAGATCCGAATTCATGATAATACTATATCCCAGACTATTATCTGCCTTAAATGTATCAAGCATTCTATCCAAAGCAAAATAATCAATATAATCATAGACATAATAATAAACTATATCTCTCACCGAAGAATGAGTCAGCTTATCTCCTGATATAAAGAGGAAATATACCTGAAGGAACATTTCCAGAAGGAATACTATCTGGGGAGTCTTATTATCAAAGATATATCCAGGAAGTCCCTGCAGCTCAGCTGATATATAAGAGAATATTCCTCCTAAGGCACCAAGCTTTTCCTCTGCATAGTCAGGGTTACTGTAGGATGATAGATAATTGTCCCCAATTATGTCCTCGTACATCTTATAGTTATTTTCTTTATCACAAAACTCCTCTATACCTTCCTGATACACACTCAGCATAAATAGTATATACTTAGCTTTAGAATTAAAAAAATCCAGATAAAAACTATCAGCCAATCCTTCTGAATTGGCTAGTTCACCTGGTATCTCTTTGATTCTTTCTATGACAAGTTCTAGTCTTTCTGTTAAAGACTGCTCATTAATAAAAATATCCAAAAACTCAAGTCTCCTATTATTAGATTAAATATAAAACAACCAGAATAATTAGATCTATAACAGATATAATAATTGCTCCTCTTTTACTTAGTATTCCACCCTCTGAATCATTTAGTGAAATAAGAGCAAAAATCAGTGCTGTTACAGCCATTATTCCAGAAGCAAGCAGGAGCGCACCTATTTGCTCCGGTACGGCCCCCTTCAAGATTATAGCAAGTACAATAGAGAAGATAATAACAAGGAGAGCTATTATTCCAAAAATAAGTGAAATAATAGCATCCTTAGACATTACCTCATCTGAAAATTTGTAGCCTTTTTTTCTTCTTAAAGCCATTTATTTTACACAACCTCTTATCTCGTCTAGACTATTTATGCCATTCTTACGCATAAAGTCTTCTATTCCTTCGATTATTTCTATAGTTGCTGTTGGATTATTAAAATTCGAAGTACCAACAGAAACTGCTGTAGCACCAGCCATAATAAATTCAAGTGCATCCTCTGCTGTTCTGATTCCACCCATACCGATAATAGGTACATCTACAGCATTTGCAACCTGATATACCATTCTGACAGCTACAGGTCTTACTGCAGGACCTGAAAGACCTCCAGTTTTATTTGCAAGTGCAAAGGTTCTTCTATTTATATCTATCTTCATACCCGTAATTGTGTTGATAAGGGACAGGGCATCCGCACCACCATCAACTGCAGCACGCGCCATCTCAGTAATATCAGTAACATTTGGGCTAAGCTTCATTATGAGAGGTTTCTTAGTCTTTGCCTTAAGAGCCTTTGTTATCTCATTAAGAGATTCTGGTCTTGTACCGAAAGCAATTCCACCCTCTTTAACATTAGGGCAGGAAACATTTATCTCAAGTAGATCTACTGATTCTATATCACTAAGTCTCTCAACGCATTCTTCATATTCCTTTATGCTGTGTCCACATACATTTACAATCACCTTAGTATCGTACTTTTCAAGGAACTTAAGATCTCTATCTATAAATGTATCAACGCCAGGATTCTGAAGTCCGATAGCATTTAACATTCCACCATAAACTTCAGCAACACGTGGTGTAGGATTACCCTCCCAAGGAGTTATCGCAACTCCTTTCGTAGTAACTGCACCAAGTCTAGATAAATCCACGAACTCGCCGTATTCCATACCCGAACCAAAGGTTCCTGAAGCTACAGTAACGGGATTCTTCATTTCTACTCCACAAATATTTACAGAAGTATCCATTATAGCTCCACCTCCTCAGCATTAAATACAGGTCCATCTACACAGATTCTCTTATTATTAACCTTTGAATGATCATCTACATCTACAGACTTACATACACAAGCGAGACATGCGCCTATTCCACAGGCCATTCTCTCTTCTA
>DFEN01000154.1 GCA_002368685.1 Lachnospiraceae bacterium UBA3801 | reverse complement strand
GAAGAGGTAAAAGCAGATCTAAGCTTCAGATATGAGGATGAGATACTGACAGAGAATACCGGTAAGAACTTCGCCAAGCTCTTCCTTGAACTAGTTGGAAGACTTAAGAGATGGGAGAAGGTGACACTCGAAGAATATAATGCGATACTCGAAGTAAAGTTCGCTGCCGATATATATAAGAATAGAGATTACTATTCCTTCATGACGCACCTTGCTGGCAAGGAGCATTACAGCATAAATGATATAAGAGAAAATGCTGAAACCTTCCTCGAGGGAATGGTGGCCGAGTACATATCTCCGGATCAGCTGGATGAATTTGCAGATATGGCATTTGAGATACATTTTGGAAATGACACTATCAAACTGGAACTGGAAGATTCCGGTGAGATAGGAGAAATAACAGATATGACATTTGTGAGAATAGATGAAAGGAGGATGGACTGATGGAGAAATCACTTGAGAAAGCACTTGATATATATAGCGTACTCGCATCTGGGAAAAGTATATCTTCTAAGGATAAGGAAACCAGCGAGCTCTACAATTCTTTCTATGCGGATTCTGAGGTTTATGATACAGTAGTTGGTCTGTTGGATAGACTCAACCTGAAGCTCTATGAATACAATGAGTCCATCTTCGTTACAGCAGGTAGTGGAAATAAGGTCTTCGGTTATACAAATGATGAGTTGAAGAGAAATCTGGGTCTCAGACTCAATAAAGAACTCTACCTTGTTTATTTCATAGTTTATGAAACCTTGCTTCAGTTCTACAAGACCTCTGATACATATCAGGTAAAGGATTATGTCAGAGTTGATGAGATAATAGAATCAGTTAGTCGTGAGCTCAGCAGAATCAGTGGAGACACAAATGTATATTCGACAGATGATACAAATGACAGCTCCTTCAAGGCTGTTGCGCTTTTGTGGGATTCACTTCCTCCAATGATATCCGAGGATAAGGACAGGAATAAAGCGTCCCGTGGTTCCCGCGTGGGCTTCGTTAAGCTGGCCAGCAATTTCATGAATACTGAGGGGATATTTACCGTTATTGATGACAGACTATATCCTACCGACAGATTCCATGCTATAGCAGAAAACTACTTCGAGGATAATGGCAGCGCCATCTTCGCCGAATTGAATGGAGGTGAAGCAGATGCCTAGTATTAATCGTATAAGAGTAAATAATGTTAAGTACAACTTCGGTACTCAGAGCTACGACGATTTCTCTATGAGAATGTATGGAAGAAATACTCTCTATGATCTGGCAAATGGTGGTGGTAAGAGTGTGCTCATGCTGCTTCTTATGCAGAATCTGATACCTAACAGTACGCTTGATGATAAGCAGCCTATTGAGAAGCTCTTCAGAGATCCAAGCAATACTGTTATACATTCCCTGATCGAATGGAAGCTCGATGATGTGGATATCAAAGAGGGAATGCGGTACATGACGACAGGCTTTGCTGCCAGAAAGGCCGCAACCACTGAAGAGGATAGAGAGGATGGAACTGCTCAGATAGAGTATTTCAATTATGTCATTTTCTATCGTGATTACAACAAAAATGATATCGTGAATCTTCCTCTCGTGAAGGATAATGAGAGAATATCCTATAAGGCGCTTAGAAACTATCTGCATGATCTATCCAGAAATGATAAGAATCTGATAGTTCAGATTTTTGACAGGAAGGGTGAATATCAGAGATTTATCGCGGGCTATGGACTGTACGAAAGTCATTGGGAGATAATCCGTGGAATTAATAAAACCGAGGGACACGTACGTACTTACTTTGAATCAAACTATAAGACTACCAGAAGAGTAATCGAAGATCTTCTGATAGAGGAAATAATAGAGAAGGCTTATCAGGCTAAAACAGAGAGAGAGTCTGACAAGACAGAAAGTACAGTATCACTTCTTATGACTATTCAGGAGGAACTGAAGAGTCTCGCGGAGAAGAAGAAGGGAATCCAGCTCTATGATCATGAGCAGGAACTGGTTCAGCTTCTGATTGATAGAATAGAGTCCTTTATGGAGCTCTATGTTGAGCAGGAGAAAACTGCTTCTCAGTGTGGGCAGATTCTTGTGACTCTGGAAAACGAGAAGAAGAGTCGTGAGGATAGGATGGCTTCTCTTCAGACAAAGATGGAAGAGGTGCGGGAGAAGCTCAGCTCAACAAATGAGCTTATAGAAATACTTAAGATATATAAAGATATCCAGGAGCTTGCTGCTAGAAATGATCTCCTGGATCAGAAGTCGGCAGTTATAAATAAGCTTCAGTCAGAGATAAATCTTACTGATATGGCATATAAGCAGAGAATGGCAGAAAATGAATATCTGGAACTGAGAAATTCATTATCTGAGCTTGAATCACTTAAAAGAGAGAAGAGAGATATTCCTAAGGACGCTCAGGATATCTATACAGTTGTTGCAAATATCAGAGACAGACTGGACAAGAAGCAGGCGGATATAGATGCAAGACTTCTTCCACTAAAGGAGTCTCTAAATGCCGCAACGGCCGAAGTGGAGAAGCTTCGAAAGGCTAGAAATGAAGGTGAAACAGAGAAGGCTGTCGCAGGAAGCAGACTGGAATATCTGAGTCAGGATATATCCCTCCTTGAAAAAGAAATGGACTCCCTTAGAGATGATGTAAGTATCGGTATGATGATGGATCCTAGATCCTCTATGAGAGATATTGAGTCAGATATCCGAAGGGATGAAGAGGAGATATCAAGTTTAGCAGAGAAGAAGCAAAAGCTTGAAACAGACCTCGTTCAGTCTGAAAAGAAGCTCGAGGAATCTATCTCAGAACAGAGAATAGCTGAGGCTGAACTCGAGGTGCTATCTGAAAAGCTGACAGAATATAAGAGTCTAAAAGGAAAATATACTTCTATCTGCAGCATCTATTCTGATGAGAGAGAGGCGTCTCCAGAAAATGTAGAGGATAGCCTTCAGGATAGAATCAGCAGCAGTGTTATAAAGGTTTATCAGCTTCGTCAGGAATTGGAAAAGCTTGAAAAGAGAGAGGCGGATATTAGAAATGGACGACTACTCGGCGTAACTCCTGGGGTACAGAAGGTGATAGATTATCTCTTTACCAGACATGGCATAACTGCTATGTATGGTATGGATTATCTCTCTGCACTTCCAGAGGATGCGAAGCTTGAGGTGCTGGGTAAGGAGCCGGGCATCGCTTATGGAATAATCGTTGACGATATACGCGCCCTTATGAATGATCCAGGTCTGATGGAGCTGGATACAGATGAAGAGATATTTGTCTATGACAAGAATGAACTGGGAGAAACTGGTCTAATTCTTGGTGAAGGTGTTGAATGCATCAGACGTCCTAAGGAATTCTTCGTTGATCCTAAGTTTATGGATTCGAAGCTTAGACTCCTTGGTTCAGAAATAGATAATCATAGAGAAGAGCTCAAGAATAATGAAGCCATGCTCGAAACTCTTCGTGAGGATATGGACTTTGTCAGAAATTATAAGGCAAAGGGCTATGCAACGGTAGAAACAGACTTCGAGGAATTAAGTGAAAAGAGAAATGCCCTCGAGAAGGCCGTGAATGAAGAAACGGATGTTCGTAGCCAGCTGGAGAGAGATATAGAGAAGCTTCAGGAGATGATAGAAGGTTTAAAGACCAAGATGGAGAGGAACCAGAACTCATTGATAAGCCTGAGTAATCTCGTATCTCTTCAGGATAGAATAAATGAGACTTCCTCTAAGAAGGATAAGCTGAAGGATGAGAGGGTCGGTCTAGAGAAGAGACTGGATGAGATAGATTCAGAAATAAGAAGTGCTGAGCTTAAAGCTCTGGAGCAGAAATCTCTGGTTGAAAGTATGAATCAGGAGAAGCAGGAGCTGGATTACAGATGGGAGAATAAGTATAGCATTTACTTTGTTGATAATACTCCATTTCCACCTCTTGATATGAGTGATGATGAACTGGAAAGTGCATTTGAAAGAGCACTTGGTGGTTCAGGAGATAGCAGAATATCTCTTGAGAAGGAGAAGCTTCTGGAGGATACTCTTAAGGCTACGATTGATAGACAGACTAGAGTTATAACTCAGCTGGGAATAGACGTAAAGGATCTGGAAGAGCAGGACAGGACATCCGGTATAACGAAGGTTCCTGATTCAGTTCTTGCCTCTATGAAGGAAGAACTGGATAAAATGAACCGCGAGAGAACCACTCTTGAGAAGGAGCTTTCAGGCATAAATACTGAGATGGCCAGACTTGAGGGAAGTATCCAGTATGCCAAGGAGAGACTGGAATCTGAATTCGGACATGAGGCTACTCAGAGACTTGCCAACATAGGCGAAGAGAAAGAAATGGGAGCTCTCAAATCCGTAGACGAACTCCGTGCTGCAAGAGAACAACTGAGAAGTGATCTTGATCAGGCGAAGAGGGATCTGGAAAAGGCAGCAAGTGCTGCCAGAAGCAGTGACGAGCTGAATCGTATGGCTACTAGAATAGTTGAGTCAAATAATATTAATGTAGCTGAGCTTGCGCCGCTGGAAAGCATGGATAATATCAGCGAGAATTTTGATAATCTGATAATGAAGTACGACAAGCTCTCCAAGGATATAGACAGAGCCAGAGCAGATATGCTGAAGGTTAAGATGAATGTATATGATACGCTCATAGGCTTGAAGGTTCAGGAGCTTGCGGTTTCTATAAGAGACGATGTAAGCATTCCTGAAAATAGAGACGAAGCAGAGAAGCTTCTGAAGAGACTGCGAGATGTTATCGAGATCATTATCCTTGAAAGAGACAGAGTAGAGAAGAGTCTCGTAAGCATGCAGCAGCTGAAGGATAACTTCGTTGATCAGTGTGTAGAGAGATGTCTCGATGTTAGAACTGAGCTGGATAAGCTGACCAAGCTGTCCGAGATCACAATGGGTAATGAGAAGGTTCAGATGATCAGACTATCCATCCCATATGTAAAGGATGAATTTATCAAGGATAGAATGTCTGAATATATCGACTCTGTAGTTGAAGAGGTAGATAAGAAGGAGACTGATAACGACAGACAGAAGTTCCTGAGTGGAAGTCTTGCTATGAAGAAGCTCTTCTCGGTTATCGTAACAGATATGTCGAAGATACGCCTGATGCTCTACAAGAGAGAACGTATCAAGGAACAGAGCAGATACCTCAGATACGAAGAGGCTGTAGGTAGTACAGGACAGTCACAGGGTATCTATATTCAGTTCCTTATCTCAATAATCAATTATATCTCTGGAATGTATTCGATTGTGGATACAACCAGATCAAAGACGCTCTTTATTGATAACCCATTTGGAGCGGCTAAGGATATATATATCTGGGAGCCTATCTTCAGACTTCTGGAAGAGAATAAATGTCAATTGATAGTTCCTGCCCGAGGAGCGACCCCTGAGATAACAGCGAAGTTTGATATCAACTACGTTCTTGGTCAGCAGATGACGGGCAACAGAACTACAACAGTAGTAGTTAACTACAGCAGTAAGACTAAGGGCGAGGAGCTCGAATATAAGGATCTGGATTATACACAACAGACCTTTGACTTCGTTTAATGTGAGGCAGAAAGATGTACACCATAGAGAGTAGAAATATTCTTACACCACAAAATGGTCTCAACATATATAGAGGCCGAACAGAAAACTCAATAATGCTGACAGAAATTCCAGGTGCTGATTCTATGGATATCGGAGTCAAGGTGGATGCTACTGAGCTTCTTGCTGGAGTGCTAAGAACCAGACGTAATAAGAGTATTATCCTGATGGGAAATATGGGCGACCCCTATAATGAACTAGAAAAGGAATATGGCCTGACCAGAAATGCTCTCAAGGTTATAGAAATGAATGACTACGGAGTTGTCATTTCCACTAAGAGAGACCTGATTGAAAGAGATATGGATATTCTGAAGGGAATCACTTCTAAAACAAAATGTGTGGTCGAGCTTTCCTTTCCAACTCTCGATGAAAATAAGCTCAGGCTAATTGAGGGGGAAGAGGTCATTTCCATAAAGGATAGACTGAGGCTCATAAGCCTGCTCCGTAAGCAGGATATAGATGTCCTGATAACAACGGGGCCTATCATACCATATGTAAATGATTCTGACATCAGAGAAGTGGTGCAGTGTCTTGTACAGTATGATATACTTGGGATTGACCTGATGGACTATAGACTCGCTATCAAGAAGTCTGTTAGGGAGTTCTTCTATAATGAATTTAGAGAGAGATTTCCGAAGGAATATAAGGTGTTCTCGGATAATTATGAAGAGACCGGTGAGCTCATTCCTCCTAATGCGAAGGAAGAGCTGGAGGCCCTTCAAAACATATGTAAGGATAAAGGTCTCATGGTAAGCAGCCAGAAGATAAAGGCCTGGAAGAGACAGTACGAGAATAAGACTGTCGGAAGCCAGCTAAGTATCTTCGATATAGCTTAGAAAGATTTTTTGACGAGACCTTAGAACCTTAAGAATACAAATAAAAGTGTTGAAAGACACTACTATATATAAGAAAAATACATAGTAAGAAAAGAGGAAAAATAAATGGATTATAATGCAGCAAGTTTAAAGATGCACGAGGAAAATCAGGGTAAGCTTGAGGTTGCACTTAAGGTGCAGCTGGAGAACAAGGATGACCTGTCAACTGCCTATACCCCAGGCGTTGCAGAACCATGTAGAGAGATTCACAAGAATCCAGCGGATGCTTATAAGTATACTCTGAAAGCTAACACAGTAGCTGTTGTTTCAGATGGTACAGCAGTCCTTGGTCTTGGAGATATCGGACCACTTGCAGCCATTCCTGTTATGGAAGGAAAGTCAGTGCTCTTCAAGAAGTTCGGAAATGTAGATGCATTTCCTATCTGCCTTGATACTAAGGATACAGAGGAAATAATTGAGACAGTTAAGAGGATTGCTCCATCCTTTGGTGGAATCAACCTTGAGGATATCTCAGCTCCTAGATGCTTTGAGATAGAGAGAAGACTTAAGGAAGAACTGGATATTCCTGTATTCCATGATGATCAGCATGGTACAGCTATCGTTGTTGCTGCAGGTCTTACAAATGCTCTTAAGATAGTTGGTAAGAAGTGGGAGGATTGCTCAGCAGTTATAAGTGGTGCTGGTTCTGCCGGTATCTCCATCTGTAAGCTGCTTCAGAGTTTTGGACTCGGAAATGTAGTACTCGTAGATAGTAAGGGTGCACTTGTAGATGGTGATCCTAGACTTAATCCTGCTAAGCAGGAGATAGCTGCAGTAACTAATAAGAATAAGGAAAGTGGAAGCCTTGCTGATGTTCTTAAGGGCAAGGATATCTTCATCGGTGTTTCAGCACCTGGACTCGTAACTGCAGATATGGTACGTACTATGGCAAGTGATCCAATAGTTTTCGCTATGGCTAACCCAACTCCTGAAATTATGCCAGATGAGGCAAAGGCTGGTGGAGCCAGAATAGTAGCAACAGGACGTTCGGATTTCCCTAACCAGATCAATAATGTTCTGGTATTCCCGGGAATCTTCAGAGGTGCGTTGGATGCGAGAGCAAGTGCCATAACAGAGCCTATGAAAGAGGCTGCAGCAAGAGCGATAGCAGCAGTTGTTTCAGAGGATGAGCTGTCAGAGGAATATATCATTCCAGATGCCTTCAATGAAAATGTTGCAAAGGTAGTAGCTAAAGCTGTTGCTGACGAGGCTAAGAGATCAGGTATCAGTAAACTATAATTGTCATTTCTGAGCGTAGCGAAGAATCATTTTAATACGAGGTATTTAATAACGTATGTCAATTGAGTTATACGAAAAAGCTAGAAAAATAGGACAGAAGACATATAAGCAAAATGTGTCTGCAGGTAGATATCCATTCCTTCCTGTGTTAGATGACATTATTCAGAAGGAAACCATATCAAGCGATGTAAGTCTTGGACTCGTAGATGTGCCGCTTGACAGAGTGGTTGGAACCAGCACTGCTGGACGTACGCAGGCCTTTGCTTCGGATTTTATGCCGCTTATGGATTCCAAGTCAGAGTTTGGAACTAAATGGTCCAAGCTTTGTGATGCCCATTTGGAAGAGGGTATCAGAGATCCTATCAAGGTATATGAATATCTAAACTATTACTATGTGGTTGAGGGTAATAAGAGAGTTAGCGTTTTGAAATATTTTGGAGCTGACTCTATCCCGGCCTTCGTAACTCGTAAGGTTCCCAGACTTACTGAGGATGAAACCATTAAGGTTTACTATGAATTCATGGACTTCTACAAGAAGACCGGAGTGAACTTCATATGGTTCAGTCATACAGGTGGATACGAGAGACTCATGGAACAGGTCAGAGTATCTGAAAAGCATGGTGGAGAGTTGGGTGAATCAACGATAGTTTCTGAAGTTGGTTCTGCTTCGGATTCGGCAGATGGATCCGGAACAGTTATTAGAGCTGATAGTACCAAGATATGGTCTGAAGACACCCTGCTGGAGCTGAAGGCGGCGTATAAGAGATTTGAAAAAGCATATAAACAAAAGGGTGGAGATCACCTGACAAATGTAACTACAGGAGATGCATTTGTGGTATTCCTGGAGCTTCGAAGCTTTGATGAGATATGCGAGATGGGACTTGAAGATATTGAGGCGGGTATATCCTCGATGTGGCAGGAGTTCCTTGTGGTTAATGAAGAGTATGAGGTTGAGGTATCCCTGGATCCTCCTGAAGAGAGGACAACCAAGCTGTCCCAGATACTTGCTCCTAACTATACTGCAGCAAAGCCGCTTAAGGTTGCATTTATCTATGGAGTGGATCCTGCTCAGTCTGACTGGTTCTATGCACATGAACTGGGTAGAAACTATGTGAAGGAAGAGTTTGGAGATAGACTTGTATCGCTGAAGATTTCAGGAATCGAAACTGAACAGGATGCGATAGATGCTATGACGGATCTTATCGAGAATCATGGTGTTGAGGTTATATTTACTCCTACTGTGAAAATGGTTGGAGCGAGCCTTAAATGCGCTATCAAATATCCAAATGTAAAAATACTTAACTGTTCTATAAATACAACTCACAGATATATAAGAACCTATGATGCCAGACTCTATGAGGCTAAGTTCCTTTCTGGAATGATAGCCGGAGCGCTAACTGAGACGGACAAGATAGGTTATATCGCAGACTATCCTATCTATGGAATAACTGCGAATATAAATGCATTTGCGCTGGGAGCCCGTATGGTAAATCCATCGGTTAAGGTGCATCTTAAATGGACAACCCTTAAAGAGGTTGGAGATAGAAAAGAAATATATAAGAGTCTCTATGAAGAGGGAATTGATTATGTATCCGATCAGGATATGATAACTCCAAATGAGGCGAGTCGTAACTTCGGAATGTACAAGCTGACAGCGGATGCACCGGAGAATATGACGATGACAGTATATAACTGGGGCGTTCTGTACAAGAGAATAATCAGTATAATAATGAATGGAAACTGGTCTAGTACAGATACCGACAGTGAGGGTAAGCCTATCAATTATTGGTGGGGATTATCAGCAGGAGTGGTTGACATAATTGTATCAGATAAAGTTCCATCTGACACCAGAAGACTGGTTGACATAATGAAGGAACTGATTATCGAAGACAGGATATCGCCATTTACAGGAGAGATAAAGATTCAGAATGGTGAGGTCATCAGCGAGGAAGGCGTGGAGCTGGATGTAGATGACATTATCAAAATGAACTGGCTGGTAGAAAATGTAGTGGGAGAGATTCCGGTTAAGGAAGAACTGGATGATATTGCGAAGGAACTTGTTGAAATAAAGGGTGTCCAGAAGGATGCTACTAAGGAACAGGTAAATGCTCAGACGGATGATACTAATGAAGGGGTGTAGATAGCGTTGAGGATTCTCGCTTTGGCAGATGTTGAATCAAAATATCTGTGGGATTTTTTCGAAAAAACTAAATTAGAGGATATAGATCTGATTCTGTCGGCGGGGGATCTTGCACCACAGTATCTGGAGTTTCTGGCAACCTATGCCAAGGTTCCGATACTGTACATACATGGTAATCATGATGCATGTTATGATTCGACCCCACCTCTGGGTTGCATATGTATAGATGATGATATATATAATTATAAGGGACTCAGGATAATGGGGCTGGGCGGAAGCATGTGCTACAACTACGGCACATATCAGTATAAGGAGTCGGAAATGCAACGAAGGCTCTGGAAACTGAAACCGAAGATTTGGCGCAACAAGGGTATAGACATTTTGTTGACGCATGCGCCTGCGAAGGACTTCCACGATGGACAGGATATGCCGCATCACGGATTCCAGTGTTTCAATGACATTTTGGAGAAGTACGAACCAAAGCTGTTTGTGCATGGCCATGTTCATAAGAACTATGGAAGAGATTTTAAACGTGAAGATATGTATGGCAACACTCGCGTGATAAATGCTTACGAGAGACACATTATTGAGATAGAGGAGTAATAAATGGAAACATTTGCAGAACTTAGAAACCGTGTAGGTAAATATGTGGAAATGTGCGAGCAGCGTGGTCGCATAGATCCGGCTCTTTATTCTAAGTATGATGTTAAGAGAGGACTCAGAGATTCAGATGGACGAGGCGTGCTTACTGGTCTTACTGAAATATCTGATGTATCAGGTTTCAAGGTTGAAAATGGAGAGAGAATTCCTATACCTGGAGAATTATATTTCCAGGGCTATAGTATAAATGAGCTGGTAGAGGGCTTCAGAGGAACTAAGCATGGATTTGAGGAAACTATATTTCTTCTTATTTTTGGTGAGCTTCCAACAGAGGAAGAGCTTAGAGAATTCATGCTGCTCCTCGGTCAGCTTAGACCACTTCCTGAAAACTTCAACAGAGATGTTATTATGAAGGCTCCTAGCAAGAATATAATGAATGTATTAGAGAGATGCGTGCTGACACTTTATTCCTATGATGAGGATCCAGATAATATAAGTGTTAGACACGTGCTGGCTCAATCCCTTAGTCTGATTGCGAGATTTCCTGTTATCGCAACATATGGATATCAGAGCTATAGACATAAGTTTATGGATTCCAGTCTTGTTATCCATAGACCTAAACCAGAGCTTTCGACAGCAGAGAATATTCTGAGACTGCTCAGACCGGATCCAACATTTACGGATCTTGAAGCAGAGGTTTTGGATGTATGTCTCGTTCTTCACGCAGAGCATGGTGGTGGTAACAACTCTACATTTACAACACATGTTATAACAACTACAGGTACAGATACATATTCTACAGTTGCCGGTTCTCTTGGATCCCTTAAGGGACCTAGACATGGTGGAGCTAACCACAAGGTTCAGCAGATGGTCGCTGACCTCAAGGCGAATGTAGAGGATACAGAAAATGATGCTCAGATCAGAGCATATCTCACAAAGGTGCTGAATAAGCAGGCTTTTGATGGAGCGGGACTTATATATGGAATGGGTCACGCAATCTATACCATTTCCGATCCTAGAGCAGAGATACTTAAGTCTTATGCAAAGAAGCTGTCAGAGGCAGAGGGCTACACTAAAGAGTTCGAACTTTATGACAGAATCGAGAGAATAGCGAAGGAACTTATCACGAAGAATCGTGACGTAAAGAAGCCGGTATGCGCAAATGTTGATTTCTACAGTGGATTCGTTTATTCAGTACTCAAGATTCCTGTAGAGCTTTTCACTCCAGTTTTTGCTATCTCAAGAATTGCAGGTTGGAGTGCGCATAGAATAGAAGAGCTTGTAAGTAAGGGCAAGATTATCAGACCTGCTTATAAATATGTAGGAACTCATCGTGAGTACCTGCCGATAGAAGAGAGAAATTGGTGAGAATAATGATTTTATCAGATAGATGGAAGGATTATCAGGTGCTGGATACCTCTGGTGGCGAAAAGCTGGAGAGATGGGGTAATTATATACTACTTCGTCCAGACCCACAGGTGATCTGGAAAACTAAACATATGTCCAAAGAATGGAAGAAGCTAAATGGACACTATCATAGAAGTAATCGTGGTGGCGGAGAATGGGAATTCTTCGATCTGCCTCAGGAGTGGCAGATACATTATAGCCTTCCTGATGCAGGAATCACTGGAAGCGATGAGGTTACATTTAACCTGAAACCATTTTCCTTCAAACATACTGGACTGTTCCCCGAGCAGGCCGCTAATTGGGACTTTATCTTTAATACAATTAAGGATGAATATATAAAGAGAGGCGTCATCAAGGCTGACACATTCTCTAATGTTAGGAATGGTCTTGCAAGGATTCCAGAGGATAAGACACTGAAGACTCTGAATCTATTTGCTTATACCGGCGGTGCAACTGTAGCTGCGGCGATGGCAGGCTCAAAGGTAACTCATGTGGATGCCTCAAAGGGTATGGTGAACTGGGCTAAGGAAAATACCCGCTCCTCAGGTCTGGCTGATGCACCAATAAGGTGGCTGGTGGATGACTGCGTTAAGTTTGTGGAAAGAGAGATAAGAAGAGGCAACAAGTATCATGCTATCATAATGGATCCACCTTCCTATGGTAGAGGACCTAAGGGCGAAACCTGGAAGATGGAAGAGAGCATATATGATTTTATCAAGCTGGTTTCTCAGATACTGGCGGAGGATGCGCTGTTTCTTCTTATTAATATGTATACTACAGGTCTCTCGCCTGCAGTAATGGACTATATGGTAAGTACGGCAATTATTGATCAGTTTGGCGGAGAAGTTATGTCAACTGAAATAGGACTTCCTGTTCGTGATACAGGACTTGTGCTTCCTTGTGGTTCAACTTGTCGCTGGACTAAAAATGTTAAGGTGTCTCTTTTATAGGTCATCGAAACAATATAGATGGTTTTAACGTGAGTATATGGGGACTATGCAAATAGGGACGTTTC
>DFEN01000099.1 GCA_002368685.1 Lachnospiraceae bacterium UBA3801 | reverse complement strand
GGATCCATTAAGCTTCCATGGGTTGACTACTCAGGACTTGATGCAGAGACAGTTAAAACACTCACACTTAATTATGGTGATTTTTTATCAGCAGTTATCAACTTCCTTATTATTGCTCTGGTTCTTTTCCTTATGCTTAAGGGTATGAACAAGCTTATGAGCCTTAAGAAGAAGGAAGAAGAAGTAGAAGAGGCTGATCCAGAACCAACTAAGGAAGAGGTTCTTCTGACAGAAATTAGAGATCTTCTTAAGAATAAGTAAAAAACGATTGCATTATTAGATTTTGTGTGGTATTATCACTTGGTATGATTTTTAGGAGGACATATTGATGCAGATCGCACTTACAATAGCTTTTATAATTATATCGGTAGTACTCGCAATTCTAGTACTTAGCCAGGAAGGAAAGGACAACGGATTCACAGGTACATTTACAGGATCAGTTGATACTTACTGGGCTAAGAATAAGAAGCATTCCAAAGAAGCTCGTATTCAGAGAGCTACAGCAATATTTGGTGCATTATTCATTATTGTAGCTGCACTGCTTAGTTCAAAGTGGATGTAAGCTATAACAAAGTTTTTTCAAGGGTACTTACATTTGTAAGTACCCTTTTTTTGCAAATTATTGTATTGACTTAACATTGATTAGAAACTAGAGGATAAAAATGGAAAATATAGAATATACAGAAAAAGAACTGGAAATGTATGAAAAACTGAAGACTCAGATGTCTGAAAATAACTATAGACCACTTAAGTTTAAGGAACTGTGTTATCTCTATGACATATCGTCTGAGGAAGACAAGACAGACTTTCTGAACCTTCTTAATAAGCTATGCGATGAGGTTAAGCTTATCAAGACTAAGAATGATAGATACATGCTGCCACCAAGGGGAGTTATGGTAGGGATATATAACTCCACCAGACGTGGTTTTGGCTTCGTTACAGTAGAAGGTTACGACGAGGATTTCTTTATTCCTGCTAAGGATAGCCTAAATGCTTTCCACGGTGATAAGGTTCTGATTAATGAAGTTAGCGGCCAACGTGGACCTCGTAAAGAGGCTAGAATTACAAGGATTCTGTCTCGTAATACTACAGAGATACTAGGTGTATATCAGCAGTGTGATAATTATGGCTTCGTTATTCCTAATAACAAGAAGATAGCAGATGACATTTACATTCCAAAGCATGCTTCTGGAAATGCAGTTACAGGCAGTGTTGTTATTGTGGATATATCTGACTTTGGAAATGAGAAGAAGTCGCCAGAAGGATCTATCAGTGAGGTTATAGGTCATATCGATGATCCCAAGACCGATATACTTCAGGTTGTAAAGACTTACGGAATACCGGTTGATTTTCCTGATGATGTTGAGAGACAGCTGGATGATATACCTGACGAAGTGAGTGAAGAAGAAAAGGTTGGTAGAAGAGACTTCCGCCAGCTTTATACAGTTACTATAGATGGTGAAGACGCTAAGGATCTGGATGATGCCATTACTCTTGAATATAGTGATGGAGTTTATCATTTGGGCGTTCATATAGCAGATGTCTCGAACTATGTTACAGAGGGTTCGCCGCTTGACAAAGAGGCGCTGAAGAGAGGAACAAGTAATTATCTGGTAGATAGTGTTATTCCTATGCTGCCTCACAAGCTATCAAATGGTATATGCTCCTTAAATCATGACGTGGATAGACTAACTCTTTCCTGTCTTATGGATATTGATGAAAAAGGCAAGGTGATCAGTCATGAGATAGTAGAAGGTCTGATAAATGTAAATGAGAGAATGAACTATAATGATGTAGCGACTATCCTCACAGGAGAATGTCCTCATCCTGAGATAGTAGAAGAGGATCCTTCCAGAGACTATGATGGACTGATGAAGAGATATGACTATCTTATTCCTATGTTCAGACGTATGCTTGAACTGTCTGAGATAATTAGAGCTGCCAGAGAGAAGAGAGGCTCAATTGATTTTGATGTGGCTGAAACTAAGATAATTGTTGATTCTGAAGGGGTTCCGGTTGATATTCATCCTTATGACAGAAACTGCGCAACAAAGCTCATAGAAGACTTCATGCTTATGGCGAATGAGACAGTGGCTGAAGAATACTATTGGAGTGAGCTTCCGTTTGAATATAGAATTCATGAGGTTCCACTTGAGGAAAAGGTCGATCTTTTAAGAGATGCTATACGTAACTTCAAGCTATATTTCAAGGTTAGCAGAGACAAAATGCATCCGAAGGAATATCAGAAGCTGCTAAATGAGATAAAGGATCAGCCTTATGAGGCGCTTGTTACCAAGATGACACTTAGATCTATGCAGCAGGCCAGGTATTCTACTGAGTGTGTGGGACATTTTGGACTCGCATGTAAGTATTATTGTCACTTTACATCACCTATCAGAAGATATCCTGATCTTCAGATACATCGTATTATTAAGGAGAATCTTCACGGAAAACTGGATGAAAATAGAATCAGACATTACTCCAGACTTCTTCCTAAGGTTTCAGAGGATAACTCAGCAAAGGAAAGAAGGGCTGTTGATGCCGAGAGAGACGTAGTGAAATTAAAGCAGATAGAGTATATGTCAAATCATATTGGTGAGGAGTTTGATGGTATAGTATCAGGCTTTACAGGTCAGAATATATTTGTTGAGCTTCCGAACACAGTAGAGGGGGCTGTCAGTACAGCTTCTATGACAGATGATTACTATGACTATTACGAGGATAGATTTGAGATGGTCGGTAAGACTACTGGTAAGATCTACAAGCTCGGAGATAAGGTAAGGGTCAGAGTTGAGAGATGTGATAAGATAGATAGAGTTATCGATTTTAGCTTTGTTAATTGATAATATCATTCTGGACAAAGCGAAGAATCTAATGATTGGAGTAAAGAAATGGCTAAGGAAAAAGGGACTAGACTTATAGCAAACAACAAAAAAGCTTACCATGACTATTTTATAGATGAAACCTATGAAGCGGGTATTGAACTTGCCGGAACAGAGGTTAAGTCGCTTAGACAGGGAAACTGCAGCATTAAGGAATCCTATGTATCTATAGACAAAGGACAGGTTTACATAAATAAGATGCATATAAATCCTTACGAAAAGGGAAATATATTCAATAAGGATCCTCTTCGTAAGAGAAAGCTTCTTCTTCATAAGTATGAGATTAATAAGTTGATTGGACGTACTAAGGAGAAGGGATATACCATAGTTCCGCTTAAGGTTTATTTTAACGGAAGCCTTGTGAAGGTTGAGATAGGCCTGGCACGTGGTAAGAAGTTATATGATAAGAGAGAGGATATAGCTAAGAAGGATCAGAAGCGTGAGGCTGAAAGAGATTTCAAGGTTAAATTCCGCTAAATCATATATGGAGAGTACTGTAAAGCAAAAATATCTTGATTTATATATACTAAATGGTATATGATAATCGTTGGTCTTTGAGGTAATCAGAGGCTTATCAAGAATTATATCGAGGTAAAAATTATGAGTCAGCAAAAGGTTGATAAATATAAGGAAGAGAAGAAGAACCGTAAGAAGATCATGCGTATCCAGAAGGTGAAGCAGGCAATTGGAGTGCTCGTTGTTTCACTGGGTATTGGTGCTCTTGTGGGTATTCCTCTTGGAAAATATCTATATAAATATCAGAAAGCCCAGGAAGCTAAGCATAGAACAATAGCAGCATCAGACTATGATACATGGTTTGAAGAGAAGTGGGCTGAGGATTATAGTCAGATAGGTGCAAATGAAGATCTTCAGAAGCTCCTTGATGAGTTTAACAATGCTTCTGCAACTGATGCTACGGCTTCAGATTCAACTGCTGAATAAACCAGGGGTAGTACTGGTTTCGACGGGGGTTTAGAAACTATCATAGCCATCCGAGGTAGGTGACCTCGTTAAAACATCTATTTTAAAAATAAACGCTGATAATAAATTAGCACTCGCTGCCTAAGAGCAGCTGTCAGTCTTGCGTCATCCGCTGCGTGAGTAACTGGCATCGAACAGGCGGAGCACTTCCGGGACAAAGCTTGTAGTCCAGGGAAGAATCACAAGCTACTGAAATTCTAAGCCTGTGAGTGGGCGTAGAACGTAGGGAATGTTAAAACACTTACTGTGATGGAAGAAGTGGTAGTGAAAGAGCTTTCGGACGCGGGTTCGATTC
>DFEN01000057.1 GCA_002368685.1 Lachnospiraceae bacterium UBA3801 | reverse complement strand
CACGTCAGAGATACTGGGGTGAGCCAATCCCTATCGTGCACTGTGAGAAGTGCGGATGTGTTGCAGTTCCAGAGGAAGAGCTTCCACTTACACTTCCAGAGGTAGAGAAGTATGAGCCTACAGGAACAGGTGAATCACCACTTGCTGCAATTGATGAGTGGGTTAATTGTACATGTCCTCAGTGTGGTGGTCCTGCTAAGAGAGAAACAAATACTATGCCTCAGTGGGCAGGTTCTTCATGGTATTTCCTTAGATACGTAGATGTTCATAATGACAAGGAACTGGTTTCAAAGGAGAAGGCTGATAAGTATCTTCCTGTTGATATGTATATCGGTGGTGTAGAGCATGCAGTTCTTCACCTGCTTTATTCCAGATTCTGGACTAAGTTCCTCTTTGATATCGGAGTAATCGGATTCGATGAACCATTCCAGAAGCTGTTCAATCAGGGTATGATTTGTGGTCGTGATAGAGAAACAGGTAAGCCAACCAAGATGAGTAAATCCCTTGGAAATATTGTATCCCCTGATGATATAGTTCGCGATTATGGTTGCGATACACTGAGACTATATGAGCTGTTCGTTGGACCACCAGAAGCAGATGCTATCTGGGATGATGCGGGAATTGACGGTATATATAGATTCATCAAGAGATTTTACAATGTAGTTGTAGATAATCTAGAGAAGGATGCTGCTGAAACTGATGAAACTCTTAGACTTAGAAATGGTCTGGCTAAGGCAGTTACTGAGAGACTAGAGAGCTTCAACCTGAATACAGTTATCTCTGCATTTATGGAGTACAACAACAAGTTTGTTGAGCTTACTAAGGATGCTGGAGTTGATAAGGAAACACTTAGAACAGCAGTTAAGCTTCTTGCACCATTTGCTCCTCATGTTGCTGAAGAACTTTGGGAGATGCTGGGTGGTTCAACTTCTGTATTTGATGAAGAGTGGCCAGCCTTTGATGAGAAGTATCTTGCGACAGATGAGATAACACTTCCTGTTCAGGTATCTGGAAAAACAAGACTCACTATAAATGTTCCAGCTGACGCTAGCAAAGAAGATATCTTCAAGGCTGCTAAGGAGGCTCTTGGCAACAGACTTGATGGAAAGCAGATAATCAAGGAAATCTATGTTCCGGGTAAGATTGTTAATATAGTTGCAAAATAAAGGATATGAGACTAAATGTTCAGTAAATTACTGCGTAGAAATCTTATAGCTATGATGATTCCTATAATTATCATTCTTTTTCTGGCATTATTTATGTTGCTTCAGCTCAGTCTGTTAGAGACATATTCCTTTCATGCAATTAATAATATATCAGATGTTGGTCTGTTATATAGAGAAGGGGTAGTAAATATATCCTATACATGTCAGGATGATCTGAAGCCTGCTGGCTTTAATGAAAAAGGAGAAGAGGGTAAGCTTGGATCTTATTATTACATGTACTCTGGCGATAAGCTTCAGATGTTTATCCTGACAGATGAAACCTATAAAAAGCTAAGTAATGGTGAAAAGGTTGATATATATGCCGGACTGGAGCAGGATGAGATTAGGAGTCAGTATATTGAGAAAAACTATGCGGATGCATTTAAAAGAGGAGATGATACCTTTAAGAATGCTGTTAGTCCGATTTTCATAAATGAACTTAAATATCCGAAACTTAGAATATTTATTATTGAAAATGGGAAGATAATAATTGGCGGTCTTATAATTATTAGCTTTTTATATATGATACTAGGACTTATCAAACCGCAATTTGTTTTTGGTATTAACAAAAAGGGAATATCAGGTAGCAAGGTTAAGCTGATTCGTGTGCTTGACTATGAGATGAAAAATAGACTGGACAAAAATGAGGATGGGGTATATACCACAGCAAACTTTATTATAAATGCATATATATCTCATATAGATATCTTTAAAAGGGATTAAAAAAGTCAGGGTTTACCCCCTGACTTTCTTATTATTAAAGTAGATACTTATTAGTCTTCCTTAGCATCGTCGATATTATCCTTGATTTCTTCAACGGCATCCTTAACGTCATCCTTAGCTTCTTCAGCAGCTTCTTTAACGTCCTCGGCAACATCCTTAACTTCTTCTTTAACATCTTCAGCAGCATCCTTGATAGATACATAATCTCTATCCTCTGAGAAGTCGCCATCGATGATTATTTCATCATCCTCGAAGATGTCATCTTCCTGTGAAGCCTTCCATTCTTCAACCTGAGACTTGATATCTTTAGCTGCTTCTTTAGCTTTATCCTTTAAATCATAAGCTGTTTCTTTAGCTTTTTCGGAATAATCCTTAATTTTCTTATCTACATCATACTTCTCATTGAGATCCTTATATGTCTTTGTCTCTCTAATTTCCTCCTTGAAGAGATAAGCAACACCTGCAACAGCGGCTGCAGCAGCACCTACTGTAAGAAGTCCACCTAATAAACTACGTCTTGCCATGATTAATTCCACCTTTCTTAACATTATATGTGTAGTACTACACCCATTAGAGTATATTTTAATGTATTAATTCCTAAAAATCAATTATTAGTTATGGCTCTAATTGCTTGAATCGATTTTTCTATTATGGTAATCTATAATGGCGTTAGAGAGGTAGAGACAATGAATGAAAACTTACTAAATGAAAAGAATGATATAGAGAAAGAACTTATAAAGCTGGATAACAAATATTCTAAGGTGGCAGGCTTTAGATTAGTTGTATTCCTTATAGCAGTTATTTTTATTGCCCTAGGTGCCAGTAATCATAGTGTTATTTATATGATGCTTGGAATAGTCTTTGTTATCGGCTTTGTATTCCTCGTTAGATATCATAGCCTGATAAATGAAAATATATCTAGCATCAAGGCTAAGTCTAAGGTGCTTGGAAGATATTTGAAGCGTAAATCTGGCGAGTGGAGAAGCTTCAAGGATGATGGCTCTGAATATCTAAAACCTAATGATAATCTATCGCATGATTTAGATCTTCTAGGTCGAGCATCTTTATTTCAGATGATTTCTATTGCTCATACTAGCGCAGGAAGAGAGAAGCTAGCGAATACTTTATCCTTAAAGAATGTTAAACTTGAGGATAGAAGTAAGAGATATGAGGCAGTTCAGGAACTTTCAGAGAAGGTTTCCTTCCTTGTTGATTTCGAGGCTTCTTCAGAAAGAATACTCGAGAAGAGAGAGAAGGAAAAGGAAAGACTTGGAGAGGAAGAGAAGGAAACTCCAGAAAAGGATGTAAAGAAGCTTCCTCTATGGATGTATCCACTAATGATACTTGTCCCTGTTATTAACATAGCTGCAATAATCCTAGTGCTGGTGGGAGGACAAACCCCAACCAGAATACTTATTGCATTTATACTTGGTCTAGTAATTACTTGGTTCCCAATGGGAATCCTTGATAGTATCATTTCGCCTGTATATAAGTATGGAATAGCTTCTAATGATTATCATAGAATGCTAAAGCTTATAAGTGATTCTGAATTTAAGAGTGAAGTTCTTAAGAATATATATGATAGAACAACTAGTAGAGACGGAATACTTTCAGCTATAAGAAGTATGGGACGAATAAGTGCATTTAATAATATATCCTTTAACCCTATTATCCATATGGTTCTGGCTGGCTTCCTTGGCTGGGATTATTATATAGCACTTGCAGCATCTAAGTGGACAGCTAAGAATGAAGGCGTTTTTGAAGAATGCACTGATATTATCTCTGATATAGAAGAACTGGGCTCTATAGCGGTTCTATCAATGGTTCGTGATACTACTGAGCCAGAGATAACAGGTACTATGAAACTTGCTATGACAAAGGTTTATCATCCATTACTTAATCCTGATTCAGTAGTTTCTAATGATGCGGTTATAGATAATAAGCTAACAATAATTACCGGTTCAAATATGTCTGGTAAAACAACCTATCTTCGAACTGTAGCCATTAATATGGTTCTTTCATACATTGGAGCAGGAGTCTGTGCTGAGAGCTTCAAGGTTCCATATATGAAAATATTTACCTCTATGAGAGTTATGGATGATGTGGCAGGAGGAATATCCACCTTCTATGCTGAAATCCTAAGAATAAAAGAAATGGCTGAATATATAAGTTCAGATGCCAGTGTGCCGGCTATTTGTTTAATAGACGAGATATTTAAGGGAACGAATTCTGCAGATAGAATAGTTGGAGCAACAGAGGCTCTACAAAAGTTATCAGCCGGTAACTCTATGGTGCTTGTTTCTACTCATGATTTCGAACTATGCGACCTTAGTGAGAACAATTATCACTTTGAAGAATACTACGAAAATGGTGAGCTGAAGTTTGACTACAAGATGAGAGATGGAAAATGTACCACTCGAAATGCAATAGCTATCCTAAAAATGGCTGGACTTGTGCAAAATTAACAAATATTTTGGTAAAAAACTGACAAAATGACGTTGACTCAATTTTTAAATTAAAGTACAATAAAAGCGACTGTTAAATACAGTTGCTTTTTATGTTGTGAAAAAATTAGTTACAAAAGTGAGGAGGATTGGAGTATGGCATTACCAGCTAACATAACGGGCAGTGATAATAATGTCCTATCCATTGCAGCTTCTAATAACAAGGGGTTACTCATTCGTTTCCTGAATGAGCAGGTCGAGGATGGTTTCTATGCTTTAGTAATCGACTACTTGAAGGATAGCAATTTCGATCTAAAGAGCATGAACGTTGATGATGACGTTAAAGCTCAATGTACTAAGCTGTATGAGTTAGGCGAGTTTGTTGATGAGAACATCAAAGCGAAGGGGAGATATGAGATTGATGAGTGGATAGAGCCACTTTTCAAATTCGTTTACGGTGATATCGATCCTTCTGATATTGATGCGCCTATAAATACAACAGGTATTTACAGATACAGCATCTGGCTTATCTATTTATATCAGAATGAGAAGTTTGGAGAGGCTATGAGACTCATCGGTGAGAGAATAGCGCCACTTCTTATAAATGTAAGCTATCAGATACTTGAGGATGATGACAGACCAAAGAACTTTGATAAGGGTCTTCTAGGTTACCTGGATCTTATCAATGTAGTAATGGATATGGGACTTCCTACATCTCTTGCTAATTCAGATGCTTACCTAAGCAACCTTGAAGTTCTTTATGATTATGTTGTTGAGGATCCTCATGTAGGAAATGATTACAAGACTCAGCTTTCTATAGGTCTTTTCAATACTTTTATTGCTAACAAGGATTACAATAAGGCGTTTGAGTTCTATGGACTTAATGCAGAGTATATCCCAATTGATAACATGGCTGTATATGAGAGCTTCAAGGAGCTGATCAGAAATATCAATACTACTCAGGATACAAGCGTACTTAGTAGAAATGTACTTACAGCTATTTCTAAGCAGGAGCTCTACAACAAGAGAATAGATACACTTATAAGTGAAGTATCTGCTTTTGTTAAGAAGGTTTATCTATACATTGAGAATGAGCCTGATATGAAGAAGAATCTTCAGATTCTTGGTGCAGGAGCTCAGCTTACAGGTAAAACAAATATCTTTGAAGGTCTCTATGAGTACAACCTTGTATTTTATGAATGTGGTATAAAAGAGCTTGTTAACTCTGAAGTTACAGGACGCCCTTGGGAAGAGAAGTATGAGATACTTGAGAAGCTGTATACAACACTTAATGTAGTATTCGATGGCTACAATGTATATGAGCTTTCAAATAAGATTGAGCATCAGTATGTTGAGATTACATGGATTAATGACTATGTAAATGCTAATCCATCACTCCTCAAGATGTTCTTCAGTATTAAAGAGAAGATTAAGGCATTTAAGGTTCGTAAGAATGCTATCCTTGAGAAGTCTAAGACAAATTATGAGATAAAGCAGATGATTGATGATCGTCAGAAGACTCTGGTATTCATGGCTGCTGAGGACATGATTATTAATGGTCTTAACGGCGGTAGAATTGCTATTATTAATGGCGATTATGATCCAAAGGTTGCAGAGAAGCTCCTTGTTAAGACATATGAGGAGGTTGCTGTTCCTGCTAGATACAGAAAGGGCGATTCTTCACAGGGTAAGTCAGGTGGCGGTCTCTTCGGTAGAGGAGCTGCTCCTACAATCGATAATGATCTGAAACAGCTTCTTGATGATTCCAAGATTGAAGAGATGCTGCTTAAGTCTGAATGGCTATGGCATCAGCATGAAGGAAAGGGACATGCTGAGCAGACACCTCAGGAGGCTACATATTCTGTTGTATGTCTGATTAAGGCTACAGAGAAGCTTCTTGATAAGAAGGGTGGCGGAACAAGTGTTAAGCCAGAGTCTACTCCTAACAAGAAGGTTATCATCACAAAGACTGGTAAGGTTATCGAGCTTTCAGATGAGGGTTCACAGACTCCATCAGGATCAAATAACCAAGCTACTCCTTCAGTAGTTGATAACATCAACAATATTCAGACAATCCTTAAGGATAAGTCAGATGAGAATGTTGAGTATGTTAAAGACTATGTAAATGACTGGATTGATACTCTTATGAAGGCTAAGTTCGATATGGATACAATGCTTTCACTGTTTGAAGCAGAAGAGCTTAGAACAAAGACATTCCAGGTACTTAAGAAACTTAGAGCAGATATTCTTTAATTTATAGGGTGAGAAAAAGTGGTAGAGCCTGGCTCTACCACTTTTTATTATTGTAAAGTATTAGTTTTTCTTGCTTTTTAATGGATGCTTCATCCTATATAAAGCGATAATTGGTTTCTCAATAATTCTTTTGAGAACTATCTGTATTTCTTCTTTTTTATCTATCTGTTTAACAAGAATAGAGTGGAGATGAGCATTATTAGCTCCCCATATATCAGTAAAAAGCTGGTCGCCAATAAAGAGAGTGTTCTCCTTAGTTGTACCCATAAGCTTCATTGCTTTTAGGAACCCCTGACTCTTTGGCTTACCGGCTTTAAATATATAGAAGCCTCCGACTTCTTCATTGAACTTTTTAACACGAGGCTCTTTGTTGTTAGAAACAAAGCAAACTTTGTAACCAAGTGTCTTTAATTCTTTAAATAATTTTCTGGATCTATCATCATGCATAGCATTATGAGGAACCAGGGTATTATCAATATCAAAGATTAATCCTCGGTAACCCATTTTATAATACTTTTCGAAATCTATACTATAAGTAGAATCATAGTATTCTGTTGGAAATAAAAATCTAGCCATAATTAACCCCCTGTTATCTAATAACTTTAACCTTATTTGAAATTAAAGAAATTATATACCGCTTCGGCGGCCTTTTGATTCATACCTTCTATATTTGCAAGCTCATCAATTGAAGCTGCCTTGATTGCTTCTATGTCCTTAAAATGGAGCAGAAGAGCCTTGCGTCTGGAGGGTCCTATGCCCTTTATATCATCTAGGATAGAGTGCGTCTGTCCTTCACTACGTAGCTGCTTATGATATGTTATAGCAAAACGGTGTGTCTCATCCTGAAGAGCTGTAATCATATGAATAGCTTCACTGCCTTTAGGAAATGCTACTTCCTCATCGTGATAGTATAGACCTCTAGTTCTATGATTATCATCCTTGACCATACCACATACAGGAATGTCGAGTCCTAGACTATCTATAACAGTTTCTGCTATATGTACTTGGCCTTTACCACCGTCCATCATGATGACATCTGGAAAAGTACCTAGATTCTCGTTGGTATATCTCCTCGATAAAACTTCCTTCATAGAAGCGTAATCATCAGGACCCTCGACAGTTTGTAGTCTAAATTTTCTGTAGGCATTTCGCTTTGGTTTGCCATTTTCAAAAACAACCATAGAAGCAACACTATGATAACCGGAAATGTTGGAAATATCAAATGCCTCCATTCTGGAAACCTTTTCAACGCCTATTATATCAGCTATATCCTGACATGCACCAATGGTTCTTTTCTCAGCCTTTTTTATTCTTTCAATATCTTGACTTAGAACAAGCTTTGCATTATCTTCGGCAAGCTTTATAAGCCCCTTCTTTTCACCCTTTTGAGGAGTGTGGATATAAACATTTTGACCTTTTCTAGAGGTAAGATACTCTGTTATAACCTCTGCTTCATAGATAGGAATGACAGTAAGTATTTCCTTAGGGATAAACGGTGTCCCCATGTAATATTGCTTTATAAATTCAGTAATGATTTCAGTATCTGTATCCTCAGCATCTGAAGACATATGATAGTTTTCTCGACCGAGAAGAGTGCCACTTCGAATAAAGAAAATGGAGATTACTGTATCATTATTGTCTCTGGCAAAGGCAATTATATCCTGATCATCATTATTTGTGTTACCAGCTCTTTGTTTCTCGGATATTTTACCTATACTACTTAGTAGGTCCCTTGTTTCAGCGGCCTTTTCGAATTCCATATTTTCGGCATATTCTGCCATTTTAGATTTCAGTTCATTTTCTATATCTTTTGTATTGCCATTTAAAAACTGGATTGCCTTATCTACATTCTTTTTATAATCAGTAGGGGAGATGAGTCCTGCGCAAGGAGCGTCACATTTTCCTATCTGATAATATAGACAGGGACGTTCGTTGTAAGGTCCATTTCCCAGGTCTTTATTACAATTTCTAATATGGAATAAGTTTTTGATGAGAGCAATAGTGTCGTGTACAGCTTTTCTATCAGTAAAAGGTCCAAAATAAAGCGATTTATCGCGAGCCATACGGTGACTCATCATGATTCTAGGGAATGTATCACTAGTTGTGATCTTGATATAAGGATACCCCTTATCATCTGTCATAAGTGTGTTATATTTGGGCCTATGTTCCTTAATAAGATTACATTCTAAAACAAGCGCCTCCATTTCTGAAGCGGTTATAATATATTCGAAATAGGCTATCTGACTCACCATTTTAAGAATCTTAGGAGAGTTGTTGTGACCATGACCAGACCTGAAGTATTGACGCACTCTGTTATGAAGGTCTATGGCTTTTCCGACATAGAGAATAGCTTCATTTTCATCATGCATGATGTATACTCCGGGCTTATGTGGTAGCTTATTTAGTTCTTCCTCAATATCAAATGTATTCATAATATTAGATTATACACTTAAACCTAATAATTTAGTAGTGAAAAAAACCTTAAGTTCTGATATGATGTTAAATGTAGTTTTGAACAATTTGGGATGTAGACAAAGGAGATAATATGCAGCAGGAATATAGTATTACTTTGACCCAATTTATTAAGAAAATGAATCTAAAGAATCATACTCCTAATATCGATACGGATAAGATAATGATTACTGATCCAGATATTAACAGACCGGCTCTTCAGCTGGCGGGATTCTTCGAACATTTCGATAATACAAGAATTCAGATATGCGGAAATGTTGAGCATGCATATATAGCTGATATGCATACAAGAGAAGAAAATGTTATCATATTCGATAAACTATTCAGCCATCAAATTCCGTGTCTTGTATTCTGTAGAGATATAGAGCCTTATGATTTTATCATCGAAGAAGGTGATAAGCATGGCATTCCAGTTCTTACAAGTAGTGCGACGACCTCTGGATTTGTACATGAGACGGTCCGTTATCTGCATGAGGAACTTGCCCCTAGAATATCTATTCACGCCGTTCTGGTAGACGTTTTCGGTGAAGGTGTTCTAATAATGGGAGACAGCGGTATAGGTAAAAGTGAGGCTGCGCTTGAGCTTATCAAGCGTGGTCATAGACTTGTTGCTGATGATGTTGTTGAGATAAAGAAGATAAATGATGAACAGCTGATAGGACAGTCCCCAGAGATTACTCGCCACTTTATCGAGCTTCGAGGTATAGGTATCATAGATGTTAAGACCATGTTCGGTGTTGAGTGTGTTAAGCTTTCTCAGCAGATTGACCTGGTTATTAAGCTTGAAGAGTGGGATAAGGACGCTAATTATGATAGACTTGGTCTGTCTGATAATTATGCAGAGTTCCTGGGAACGAAGGTGGTATCACATTCTATTCCTATCAGACCTGGTAGAAACCTGGCTATCATCGTTGAATCAGCAGCCGTTAACCATAGACAGAAGAAGATGGGTTATAATGCTGCTCAGGAAATGTATAACAGAGTCACAAAAGGCTTAAATAATAACTAAATGGAGGGTTACTAAAATGGCAAAATATGTATTTGGAGTTGATATCGGAGGTACTACGGTTAAAATTGGACTGTTCTCAACTGAGGGCGAACTCCTTGATAAATGGGAAATAACAACCAGAACTGATGATGGTGGTGCTTACATCCTGTCTGATATAGCTGCTTCTATTGATAATAAACTTACAGAGAAAGAAATAACTAAAGAAGACGTTAAGGGTGTTGGAATGGGCGTTCCCGGACCGGTTAAAGAAGATGGTACAGTAATTAAGTGTGTTAACCTTGGATGGGGTATCTTCAACGCTGCTAATGAGCTGAGCGAGTTAACAGGCCTTCCTGTAAAGGTTGGAAATGATGCGAACATGGCTGCACTTGGTGAGTATTGGCAAGGTGGCGGTAAGGAATATGATAACGTTGTTATGGTTACACTTGGAACAGGCGTTGGTGGAGGTATCATACTTAATGGTAAGATGCTTGCTGGTGTAAATGGTGCTGGTGGAGAGATAGGTCATATGACTATTGATCTGAATGAACAGGATGCCTGCAACTGTGGTAAGAAGGGATGTCTTGAGCAGTATGCTTCAGCTACTGGTATCGTAAGGCTTGCAAATAGAGCACTTCAGGCTACAGATAAGCCATCGAGACTTAGAGAGGTTAAGTACATCTCAGCTAAGGAAATCTTTGATGCTGCTAAAAATGGTGATGATCTGGCACTTGATCTTATCGAGGAACATGGAAGACGTCTTGGATATGCCCTTGCAAATGTTGCTTGTGTTGTTGATCCAGAGGTATTCGTTATTGGTGGTGGAGTATCCAAGGCAGGTGATATTCTGATTACAACTACCAAGAAGTATTTCCAGGAATATGCTTTTCATGCTTGCCGTAATACAGAGTTCAAGCTGGCTACTTTAGGTAACGATGCAGGTATGTACGGCGGTGCAGCGTCGGTATTATAGTATTTATTAACAGTAAAAGGTATTAAAATTCTGTTTTTTTTACTATTTTTACGAATTGAAAAATAAGACTCTATAATGTAGACTATTACATTGTAGAGTCTTAACTTATTATTAGTAGAATAATTTTTAATAAGACTATAGGATGAAAATATGGATTTCGAACTTTTTGAAAATGAATTAATGTCTGGCTATACAACCTTTAAAACTGGTGGCAAGGCTTCCAAACTTTATAAGGTTTATAATATAGACGGACTTATCACTGTACTTAATAAATTAAAAGAAGAAAATGTCAAACCTCTTATTGTTGGAAATGGCAGTAATCTGCTTGTGTCTGATAAGGGAATAGATGTTCCAGTTATTGTAATAGGACATGGACTTGATGATATATCTGTAGAAGGTACTAAGATTAAAGCTGGGGCTGGTGCTATGCTAAGTGCTGTAGCTAAGGTTGCCCTGGCAAATTCTCTTGCGGGTATGGAATTCGCTTCAGGTATTCCCGGAACTGTAGGTGGCGCTATATATATGAATGCCGGTGCTTACGGTGGAGAAATGAAGGATATAGTAGAATCTGTTGAGGTTATAATAGATGGAGAACCACGAACTATAGCTGGTTCAGACATGGACTTCGATTATAGACATAGCAGAGCTATGAATGAGGATATGGTCATTATTTCTATGACTGTTAATCTAGAGGCTGGTAAAAGCGAAGAAATATCCGCTAAAATGAATGATTTTAATGGTAGAAGAAGAGATAAACAGCCACTTGAATATCCAAGCGCTGGTTCTACATTTAAGAGACCAACAGGGTATTTTGCAGGTAAGCTTATAATGGATAGTGGACTTGCTGGATATAAGGTTGGCGGAGCTATGGTTAGCCCAAAGCATTGTGGATTTGTAATTAATTATGACCATGCTACATCTACTGATATTTATAGACTTATCCAGGATGTTCAGAGAATTGTAAAAGATAAATACGGCGTTACACTTGAAACAGAAGTTAAACTAATTGGGGATTTTGAATAGAAAAGGAGATAAGGGGTGCGTTTCGTTATTGTTACAGGTATGAGTGGTGCCGGTAAAACCACTGTATTAAAAGCTCTAGAGGATTCCGGGTATTTTTGCGTAGATAATCTTCCGGTTCCTCTTATTACTAAGTTTGTAGAGCTTTCCAGTGACAATGAATTTAATAATGACAAGGTTGCTATCGGAATAGATATAAGAAGTGGCTCTGCCTTAGGGGAGCTTAGTGAGATACTTAATAACCTAAGAGAGAGCAAGTTTAATTATGAGATACTATATCTCGATGCTTCAAATAGATCGCTTGTAAGAAGATATAGAGAAACTAGACGTGAGCATCCGCTTGCTCAGGGCGGAAATCTTAATGATGGTATTGATGAAGAGCGTAGCAGAATTGAATTCTTAAGTAAGCTTGCGGATTATACTATAGATACTTCTGGACTTTTGACCAGAGAGCTTAAAAGAGAAGTTCTTAAAATCTTTGCTAATGGTAAAGAATATAACAATATGATAGTTACGATCATGTCCTTTGGATACAAATTTGGAATTCCTCAGGATGCGGATTATGTATTCGATGTACGTTTCATGCCGAATCCTTATTACGAGGAGACCTTAAGACGTAAAACGGGAAATGATCAGGAAGTAAGAGACTACGTCATGGATTCAAAGGAAAGTGGTAAATTCCTTGATATGCTTGAAGAAATGATGAAGTTTCTTGTAAAAGAGAATACAGAAAAGGAAGATAGACATCAGCTGGTGGTTGCAATTGGTTGTACTGGAGGCAGACATAGATCTGTTACAGTTGCTAATGAACTATATGAGAGAATGTCAGATATGCCTTACTCTTTCAGAGTATTCCATCGTGATATAATAAACGATTCCTATGTTAAGGGTGAACTGTAATGTCCTTCAGCTCTGATCTTAAGAATGAACTTAATAATATAATTGATAAAAGCATACATTGTAGAAGCGCTTGTCTCGCGGGTTATATTTCTATAAATGGTAGAATGCAAGAGTTTGAGGAGAAAGAGGCTCTTATAATTCGTGTCGATTCTGATGATACTGAAGCTGGGATACTGAGACTTATAAGAATGGTTACTCATATCCCGGATGATATGTGTCTATGTCAGAATGAGAAGAAACATCATAGAAAAATCGTCATTATAGGCGCAGATAATATAGACGAAATGATGCTTCGCCTAAAGCTTAGCAGATATGATAATCGATTCTCAGTTAATCCGATGCTTACACAAAGAGAATGCTGTAAGAGAGCTTATCTACGTGGAGCATTTATGGCAGGAGGCTCTATAGGTAATCCTGAAAAGTCTTATCAGTTGGAAATAGCTACATTATCTGAGTCAGAAGCCAGGAGGCTAAGCAGTATATTGGAAAAAATGAACCTTTGCTGTGGTATTGTCGAGCATCGAGATAGATA
>DFEN01000142.1 GCA_002368685.1 Lachnospiraceae bacterium UBA3801 | reverse complement strand
CTGAGCAGTTTGGTGATGCACAGGGACGTGGTATCTACAAGACAGATGCCAGAACAGATATCTACAACCTTGGTGCTACCCTGTATCATATGGTTACAGGTAAGAACCCACAGGAGCCTCCATATGAGATGGTGCCTATTAGACAGGTTAATCCGATGCTTTCAACAGGTTTGGAGCAGATCATTCTGAAATGTACCAAGCCAAACCCTAATGAGAGATATCAATCCTGTTCTGAGCTTATATACGCTCTGGAGCATTATACAGAGCTTGATGACGATTACAAGAATGCAAACAAGAAGAGAGTGACCATGTTTGGTACTATGGTTGGTCTTGCTATCGTATTCTTGATTGTTTCATTAATTGGACGTTCAGGAATGAATAAGATAAATGCAGAAAACTACGCTGCATATATCGAGAGTGGAAATGACTATAAGACCGATGGCAATTACATGAGCGCGGCGAACAAATACCGACAAGCCTTCGAGCTAAATGGTGAAGACGCTGAAGCATATGTAAAGTTCATCGATGTATATATCGATGCCAGCAAGGATCTGGATAATCCTGATGAACTGGCGCTTGAGGATGGACTAAATGTCGTAGCCAACCGTATCAAGAACGGATACGCAAAGGTAGATAAGAACAGCGAAGTTCTCTACAAGATGGGTCTGACATACTTCAACGAAGTTGGCGATTACAGTGCAGCTGCTAAGTACTTCAACATGGTAGATACCAAGGATGAGGATTATGGCGAGCTGGCTGATTACTACGGAAGTATAGCTCTTATCCTTTCGAGTACAAACGTAAATGTAAACGAACTGATAGATAAGGTAAATGGATTTGCTTCTTATAACTCAACAAGTCTTACAAATGACAATAGACAGAAGTTTGAGAACTATAAGACAGTAGGTAAGATATATACCACATATCTGAATAACCCGGGAGTTCCAGAACAGGCAGAGTCAGTTATGACTCAGGCGCTCAAGGATCTGGAGGGTTATACAGGAGATGATACAGCAGATTTCTTCTATAGCTATAATAGTGATCTGGCTGAGATCTACTATGTGCTTGCTGAAGCAGATGGAAATGAAGGTTACTACAAGCTTTCCCAGAATTATTATCAGGAAGTAATCGATCAGATTCAGGGTAAAGTAAATGTTAGTGATACAAATGCTGCTGATAATGTAAAAGCATTTATTCAGGCATATATCAATAATATGTGCAGAATGGCTGATATATATGGAAAACTAGGAGATTCAGCTAAGGCGGTTGAAACATATGAAACCGCCGAGAATGCACTTGGTGAAGGTAATGAAAATGCTGCAAAGGTATATTCCGAGCATCTTAATTACCTATATACCAGCTATGAGGCAAAGCAACAGGATCCAGGAAGATGGACAGCTGATCAGAAGGATGCTATTCTGAAGGTTTACAAGGCAGGAAATAAGCTGTCTAGCGTGAGCAGTAATCCTAACTGGGTTAAGAGATCATCTGTTATGGAAGGTCTGGACGACGGTTCACTTGAACCGGAGGAGGATGCAACCGCCTCAGATGCACAGGAAAATACAGAAGAGGAGGGTGAGTAAGCTATGGCACTATATACAGCAATGTTCTATGGCGGACTGATACTCGCCATAATCTTTCTGATAGCAGCAGGTATTATATTCTTCGTAATGGATATACCTAAAGCCTTCGGAGTTGTAACAGGAAAGACACAGAGAAAGGCTATTGAAGAAATCAGAGCCGGTGGTAAACCAAAGACTTCTACATCAGGCAGTGGTGGAAGTAAACGTGGCAGAAGCAACATTATCGCCAGAGATGTAAAGGTTTCTGAGTCTGAAAGAAAAGCACAGACAGAAGAAACCAAGCGACCGGTTAAGAAGGAAGAACCAAAAAGAAGCAGTGATGCTTCAAGCGATATAGCTAAGAAGGCTGCTGAAGATGCAAGAGCAGCAGTCGAGAAATCAAAGGCAAGAATCAAAGCTGAGTTAGAGGATGAATCAACAGAGGTTCTCACCTACCAGGATATGAAAAATGCTGATTCGAGCGAGGATACAACATCAGTACTAGAAATGGAACAAGCGACTGACGTTCTAACAGCTGGTGATGAAATCTACTCCGAAGACGATGATGCAGAAACAGATGTACTTACATCTGATGGTAAGAGAGCAGAAGCTGAGGATGAGAGTCCAGAGGCTGAATCAGATGAGTCCTACGATGACGAAGCTACAGATGTACTAAGATCAACATCAGCTAGCAGATACAATGAAGATGATGACGTAACAGATGTTCTTAGAAATCCTACGGACGAAGAACTGTATGATGACGACTTAGATGAGGCTGATAAAACAGATGTGCTTACAGCAGATCCAAACGGTTTATCAGCAGATGATATATATGGAACTTATAATCCGGAAATGACAGCTGTACTGAGAAGCGATATGGCACCAGGTGAAGATTCTGTGAAAAAACGTGTCTCAGGTCTCGACAGACCGGAAATAACAGTTATATACTGTGAAACAGTAGTCCATACAGATGAGAGCCTGTAAGGAGGTAGAGAGAGAATGATAAAAAATACGAAGGGAAATAAAAGCTATACAAGGCCACTGCCTATCAGAATGCTAGCTATTCTGATGGCTGTAGTTATGGTACTGAGTGTGCTTTATATTAATAATAGTAAAGGCTTTGTTAAAGCTGATGGAGAAGAGGCTGCTGGAACTACAATTACCGATAGCAGTTTCCTTACTACTGATAGAATAGGATTTGATGAAACAAATTCGACATGCACTATATTTGTACCATATGATTCTTCTTTGAACAATAAAGTGAAATTTTCACTTCCTGAATATGCTGATGTAGAGGATAATGATAGCCACGTTTATAAGTTTGAAATAACTGAAGGCGAGGGCGAAACTGCAACTGTAAGATATAAGTATAGCGATGTTAATGATCTTGAGGGGACAGGAACAGAAGTTTCTGCGAAAAGTATAAAAAGATATTATTGGGTAATAAATGACGAACAGGTAAAAAGTATAACAAGCGGAAGTGGAGAGGTTGTAGCTACTAGAATGACTTCTACGTCGTACTATGTTGATAGTGATGAGGTTTATTATACTGATCCAATTGCTGTTGGAGTATTAACTATTGTGCCTGAACGCATTAATCCTATTACACTATCTGTTGATGATGAAACATTTGCGATATCAGAAACTGAGGAAAGTGGTGAGTTGCCAGGAAATACAAGTTCTAGAAATGGAGAGAATAAGGATTATTATTATGGTTCTATTTCATATAGTGTTGAAGGAGATGATACAAGTTATTCAACTATAAGTGCCCTAAGTAGTGCGTATAGTGATGATACTAAGCCTGATGCTGAATATACAGTTACAAAGAAAATTGTTTCTGGAACAACGGTTCTGGCCTCCACGACAGCAAGCTTTACAAAGAGTGTGTTAGATTTAGCTAAAATATCAGTAAGGTATAATGGCTTGGATAATCCTGTTGAATATCCGAATAATTCGACTACTGTTAATGTTACCGGCGTTAATTCAAAAGAGTTTACGCGAATTATTTTTGAAGCTAAAGAAGGAAAAACATTAGGGACAGTAACGGTAGAACCTCAGGGTAGTGCTCCTAGTTATACTTCCGGAGGAGGAACATCGACTCAACAGGATTTTACCTTTGATGATGTATTTAATCCAGGAGAAACATATAGTTATAAATGTACAGTTGCGGGTAGAGAGATTACGGTTAATATCAGTTGCGGAGATGGTACTCCTAGTATTAGTGGAGTTAGTGTAGAACCAAAAGATGAGACTGTAACACCTCTTATTGTGACTAAAGATTCAGTTGATTATTCGTATGTAAATGATCCTTCGGCAGTCGTAAGAGGAACAGTTAGTGTTGCTTCGGATTCAGGGGCTGTAATAAGTGGAGTTGAACTTTTAAAGAAATCAGAAAGTGGCTTTATCAAAGTATCTGATGCGACAATAACAGAATCTTCTTCGGTGAATGCTGAAATTGACACTACATTGAGTGAAGGTGAAAATACGTATAAATTAAGAGCCACTAGTTCGTTCGATGATACAACGACAGAGGCTGACGAAGTATCATTGTATCTTGATACTACAGCGCCAAGTGTTGTTAATGTTGCTCTTTCTCAAACAATTGCTGGCACAGGAATGAATTACAGCGATAGTGCAGCTAATCCAGGAACTGCATATACTTCTACTCAGAAGATCAGTAAAAATGCTCCTGCCACAATTTCTATTACACCAGTTGATGAGGGATGTGGATTGGCCGCTTCTGGAGTTGTAAAATTTGGTGAAGAACCGCTAAATAAAAATGGGGATAGCTATGAATATGAAATTCCTGCAAATACAGATGCTACTTCGTTTGAATTCACAATTTATGATGCATTAGGAAATTCAGGGACATTTACAGTAAACGTTGTGTACTTCGATGATTCTATTGTTATTAAGGATAGAAAAGTAGTAGATAGTGAAAGCATTGAGTATCAGTTTGCTACTAATGATTTTATAACATGGACTGGAGATAAAGTCACTGATAAATCTAAAAGAGGATATAGTGTAGTATACACAGTTGAAACAGCAAAAGGTGTTACTGTGCAGGGAGCAACAATCAAGTATAATGAAATAATTAATCCTGACACTATTCCTGCTTCAAATATAGTATTGGATGATAGTGGTGAAAAAAATGTATATACTATATCAACGGCAATATATCCAGGAAACATAAGTGGTTCTAAAACAGATATACGATTAACAGTAAAAAACATAAACGATGTTTCAGTTGTGGATGAATTGACTGTACTTAATATTAATATTGATTCGGCAGATCCAATTAACTCGGAACCAGAATTGAAAACTGGAACTGATATTTCTTCGGCTGCTGCAATTCAATATGGTGGATGGTATAAAAAAGACTTAGTTCTTCATTTTGTTTGTAATGATGGAAGTCTGAATTCGTCAGGTTTGAAAGAAGTTGAGGTTATAAGTGGAGTTGATAATCAACCTACTATTGGAGAGGATGGAAGCTTCTTTGCGATAGTTTCGCAGTCTGATGAAACAAGTAAGGTGACAAATGTAGAATTAAAGATTAGAGATAATGCTGGAAATGTTACAGGATTTTCTAGAACGTATAAAGTTGATGGAAAACAACCGGTTACAGGTCTTGCAATTGACGGTGTTACTACTTACGATGGTGGATTAGCAAATTTAAAAACCTCTCCAAATATAACATTTGATCCTTCGGATACATTAAGTGGCTGGGATGATAATAATACAAATAATGTATTTACAATTTCTGATGGAACAACAACAGATAAATTAGAGATAGGCACAAAAAGTCTTCAGTATTATATAACTAAATATAATTTAAAAACTGCAGAGAATACGGTATATACTATAGATACATTAGTATATGATGTTGTTGGAAATGTTAGCGAACATAATTCCAAGAGAATTAAAGTGGATGGTAGCGAGCCTAAATCCGGAATGGAAATAAAGACTCCTCCGACTAACAAAATTTCTCAATTCTATAATTCTAGTGTGGATATCAGTTTATGGGCAAAAGATGCTAATATTTCAAATTCTGGTCTGAAAGTTTATGATAAGATTGATGACAATGAATTTATTGATGTTAGCTCATCGGTTTCCTTTACTATTTCTGATACTGACTCTGAGGGATTTAAGAATGCGTCGGGAACATATATAGTTCCTGTTGCAAAGGAAGGCAAACATACGGTCAAATTTGAAGTGACCGATGATTCTGGAAATTCTACAACAGCTAAGTCGGTTGTCGTATATATAGATACGACGGATCCAGTGGTTGTTGGTAATATTAATGGCGCAAAATATGAATCTGATAACAGTTATCAGAAGTCCTTAACGACTGATGCTTCAGTAAATGAAATATATCAGTATGATGCTGGAAAAACTACAGTTATTGAGAGGACTTCTCCAGAGGGAGAAACAACAACTGAGAAAAAAACAGGTGTAGGTCCTTTTGATATTACTGCTGATGGTAAGTATGAAGTTACATATACAGTTAAAGACAAGGCTGGAAATAAAGGTGAAAAGACAATTAAATTCACAGTCGACAACTCCAAGCCGGTTCACAACATGTATATCACAACAGCTGATCCTGCTAAGGTAGCCAGATTTAATAATACTTACAGCAATGCAGTTGGTAAGTTCTCTGGTCACAGTGATCAGGAGGAATATACATACGGTCAGTATTATAATACTGATGTAAGCATTGACTTCAGCTTCTTTGATTATAATATCAAGTCAGCTCAGGTTACTGATAATGGATCAGTACTTCCAGTTAATTGGACATTTAATGGTCCTTATGGAAAGGGTAGCTACACAATATCATCTGAGGGTTATCATGAAATTGTGATTAGTTCAACTGATAAGTCAGATAATACTACTACAGACAGTGGTTCTAACCAGAAGCTGAGATTCACTATTGATAAGTCAGCGCCTACGATTTCAACATCACTTAATGGTGTTCGTTATTCAGAAGGTTCTGGGGTTAGATATTTCAACACAAATGGAACAATTGATGTTTCAGTAAGTGATGCAAATATTGATGGCTCAGATCTGAATAGAATAAATAGAATGACTGTTCCAGGAAGCTCTGTATCTGTTTCAGAGGCTTCAGTAGGTGAAGGAGCGGAGACATTCTCAACAGAGGCTGATTATGAGGTTCAGTACTATGCGATAGATAGAGCTGGTAACAGAAGTGATACAAGGACAGTAATGTTCCGAGTTGATAAGACAGCTCCACAGCTTCAGGTATCAAATGTTGGTGCAGTTTCAACAGCCGGATCACAGAATGTATCCTTCAATGTTAAGGAAGCATTCTTCTCAGATATGAATAATGTAACTATCAAGATTTACAAGCGTGTTGAAGGTCGTGCTGAGGTACTTGAGAAGACTATAGACTTCAAACCAAATAGTGCAAATGATTCAACAAGCTACACCTTCTCAGAGGATGCTGAGTATAGAATCGAGTTTACTGCAGAAGATAAGTGTGGTAACAAGTCCAATACTGATTACTCCTTCATTAAGGATGGTACAGCACCACTGATTACACTTTCAGGTGTAAGCAACTACGATAAGACAGATAAGAATGTTGAACTGACAGTTATCATCGACGAGGCCTTCTACTCAAGTAACAGAGTTACACTTTCTGGTACAAGAACAGATATAAATGGCAAGTCAAATGCTATAACATTTGATAGCTTTGTTACAAATCGAAGCAAGATATCACAGCTTCAGCAGCTGTTTAAGGAAGATGGTATCTACGATATAACAGTTACATCTACTGATAAGGCTGGTAACTCATCCTCTAAGGGAGTTCACTTCACAATCGATACTACAGATCCTGTAATTGGTGACCTGTCAAAGTATGATGGTATCAGAACAAACAGCTTCAAGTGGGATACAAACCTCGATGACCTGGTAACAGACCTTACAGTTTGCGATATCAAGGTTTACATGGATGGTTCTCTCTATGACGGAACATCCGATGTTGAAGATGGTTCACATGTGCTGAAGATTGAGGCTACAGATGAGCTTGGTCATACAACTACCAAGGAAGTAACATTTGTAATTGATTCAAGAGGACCAAATATCATTATCTCAAATGTAGAAGATGGCGATAATCTGCTTGAGTCTACAGAGGTTATAGTAACTGTAGAGCTTGATGAGGATAGCCTTGATACAGTTATGCTGAATGATAAGGCTGTAGAGGTTAAGGATAATCAGGCTAAGCTGACAGTTAATAAGAAGGGTAAATATACTCTTTCAGCTACAGCTCATGATGAGGCTGGAAATGCTTCTTCCGCTGAGATTAAGTTCACATTTGGTAAGCAGACCAATCTGCTACTGATTGGAATAATAGCTGGTATCCTGATACTGCTGCTACTTGCACTTCTCGTAGTAATTAAGAGAAGACAGAAGGATCAATAATAGTGGCGTATAGTGGACTAAAAAAATAAAATATGCTATAAATGTGAGGCACAGAGTTTTCTGTGCCTCATGCTTTTTTGATGATAGATTTGAATATACTAATAAAGTGTCATTTTGAACGAAGAAATGTGCTTGGCAATAATTGAAACAGGAGGATAATTAATGTTTAAAGCTGTAGTTTTTGATATGGATGGAGTCATACTTGACTCTGAGAAGATATACAGAAAATATGAATTTGAGGCGCTGGAGCATTTTGGGCTGCCTCTTGATAATAAAGAGGAATTCTGTAATCGTATAGCGGGTGGAACAAAGCACACAAATAAATTGGTTTTTGAAGAGTTCTTTGATACTAATATAGATTATTTCACATATCGTGATTACGTAAGTGCAGGAGTGGAGAAACACTGCGCGGAGTTTGGCTATGAGCTGAAGCCGGGAGTGAAAGAGATATTTGATTTCCTGAAGGATAGAGGAATCAAGATAGCCCTTGCTACTTCTACGGATAAGGATAGAGCTAATCGCTTTTTGAAACCGCATGGACTGCTTCCTTATTTTGATTATATGATCTTCGGAGATGTAATCCCTGCTGGACGTGGTAAGCCTAATCCAGACATTTACCTCAAGGCTTGTGAGATGATAGGCACTAAACCGGAGGAAACTATTGGCGTTGAGGATTCGATTAACGGAATTAAATCCTCATCTTCTGCAGGACTCTATACAGTAATGGTCATTGACCTCATAAGACCAGAGGGAGAGGATAAGAATATACCGGATGAGATATATGATGTAATTACAGAAATAAAAACATTATTTAACTAATTAATAGGTTAACATACATTTGCTTGAAAAGTGCGACAATGTATGTTAACCTATTTTTGTGATAGTTGCTTGCGTCTCAAGATTATGTGAGGTATTTGTCATATGAATGAAATAGAGGAATTGAATAAACAATATTTAGCTATGTATGATAATTATAAATCGAAGCTCGTACAGATAGATGAAGAATTAGATAATATAGGAAGATATAGAAGCTCGATAGTTATAAAAAAGATCAAGGGAAATCTGTATTATTATGAGCAATGGAGAGAGGACGGAAAAATAAAGAGTCGTTGTATAGGAAAGATGTTGCCTGGGATAATAGCAGATACCGAGGAAAGGATAAAAAGGAGAGAAGAACTGCTTAAGAAATATGCTGAAATAACCCGAATTATGACGCATTTAAGCAGGAATATAAATGATACACAACGTGAGGATCTTTATGAGCTGGAGGACTATTCATTTGAGGTGTTTTGGAAGAATGAACTATCTGCTCGTGTTTCAGCTAAAGGGAAAAATGTTCATGTTTCAAGATATATTATTCATCCTGTTAAGCAGCTTTTTTCGGCAGATTATATTTCCAGAAATCAGCTGAATATGGTACTTAAACTTCGATGCTTTGAAGAGGGGAGAAGTGATGTTCCGGAAATACTCAAATATCTAGGACTCAAAAATTATGTGCCATTAGATATAGTCAGAAAAACTCATGGTGTTTCATATAATGATTATATATGGTTTAGATTTCCAGGTGAAAAAATTACTGCTGAGGATGTTTTGGTGAGGTAGTTATGTTTGATATAGAAATAGGAAATGAATATATTGTTACACATTTGGGGACCTCTGAAGGAACTCAAGTTAAATATAAGAAGGATGGTTTTTGGTATAAGAAGAATAGAGATGGGAGAGAAGGCCTTTGTGAATATTTATGTTCTAATATTCTGAGATTTTCTAATCTGAATCCTGATGAATACATTTTATATGAAAGAGGTTCGATTAATGGGGTTGAAGGATGCAGGAGTAAGGATTTCTTGAAGGAAGAGGAATCAATGATAACTGTATATAGAATGTATTATAATCAGTATGGTAAAGATATTACAGAAGATGTAAATAAATTTGATGATATAAGAAAAAGGATTGATTATGTCATAGAATTCGTTAATAAAAATGTTGGCTTAGACATTTCTGGTTACCTAGCAAAATTAATTACCTTAGATAGAATCATACTAAATGAGGATAGACATTTTAATAATATAGCTTTAATAGAAAAAGAAAATAAATATACAACAGCTCCTATTTTTGATAATGGTAGGTCGCTTCTTACAGCTAATTATTCGGTGAGAGAAATATATGGTTTGGATAGGAATGTAAAATGTGCAATAGCCAAGCCATTTAGTGGTTCATATGATAAAATGTATGAAATTCTTGGCAAGGGGTTTGACTTATATTATGAAGATGCAATCCAATGGCTGAAAAGCCAAGAAGACTCTTTCGAAAATAAGGTACTAATGTACCAGCTGGATAGACTAAAAGAATAAATATTAACACTTTACTAAACTTGACATATTGAGTTATAATGTAAGTTGCTGTTTTACGGCTACTTTTATTATGTAACAGAGGAGATGCAACATGAAGAAGGCAAAGAGAAATGCGATTCTCGGGCTCATTGCATTTTTACTGATTGCAGCTGGAGCTGCTTATTCAGTAATCTACGGACTTGGCAATGAGAGAGTAGGACTGGCAAAGGACATTCCACTTGGACTTGACCTCCAGGGTGGTGTCAGTGTTACTTATGAGATTCAGGAAGAAGATGCTACGGACGAGGAGATAAATGCTACAATTGACAAATTGCAGCGAAGAGTAGATACCTACAGTCCAGACGCAGAGGTTTATAGACAGGGTAACAGACGTATCACTGTTGAGATTCCGGTTGATACCAGCAAGTATGATCCAAACGAGATACTTGATGCGCTGGGAAGACCTGGTAAGCTTGAGTTCCTGGATCCAACTAACTATCAGAAGTTTGCTGCTGGCGAAACTGAGTATGAGGCAGCACTTACAGGTTCTGATGTAAAGAATGCTGAGGGCGGACGTATACAGGATCAGACAACAGGTGCTGATGAGTATATAGTATCACTCCAGTTTACTGACGAGGGTGCGCAGAAATTCTCAGATGTAACAGGTGCCAATGTTGGTAATCAGGTTTATATAGTTTATGATGGAGCAGTTGTTAGTGCACCAGTAGTTAGAGAGCAGATCAGTGGCGGTAGCGCTCAGATCGACGGAATGGATGACTTTGATGAGGCATCAAATCTTGCAAGTACAATCAAGATTGGTGCACTTCCACTTACTCTTAAGGAGCTGTCATCTCAGGTTGTTGGCGCTAAGCTTGGTTCTGATGCTCTTCGTACATCACTTATAGCAGGTGCTATCGGACTTGGTATCATTTTCCTTATTATGATTATCAT
>DFEN01000044.1 GCA_002368685.1 Lachnospiraceae bacterium UBA3801 | reverse complement strand
ATAGAAACAAGAAGTGCAAGGATAGCATATGTCTCAACCATTGCTGGGAAAAGCATAGCCTTACCGAACTGATCAGGCTTCTTTGCAACTATTCCGATAGATGCAACTGATGTTTTACCCTGATGATAAGCTGAGATAAGACCAACGATTGCTATTGGAAGACAAGCTGCAAGTATGCAAAGTCCCTGCTGTGTGCTGATCTCTGCTGGGCTTCCACCAAGAAGACCAATCTTAGAAAGTGTTATAAATGTAACAAGCAGTCCATAGATACCCTGTGTACCAGGAAGGAGCTGAAGAATAAGAACTTTTGCGAACTGAGCTGGATCTTCGCTAACTACGCCTGCAGCAGCCTGACCACCTTTTCCTACTCCCCACGCAGAACCTATACCTGCTAGAATTGTTGCTAGTGCAGCACCTGTAAGTGCTAATGTAAATCCGAGTGACATAAAATTAATCCTCCTTAATTTCGATATACTTATTATTTGTTTTAAATGGACGGAAAGGCTCGCCTCCCGCGTCGTAAAACTTTCCGAAGAACTCAACATACTGCAAACGATTTGTATGTACGTAAGCTCCTAGAAGGTTGATAGCTATATTCAGTGTATGACCTACTATGAATACCAGAATGAATACTATTACTCCGATAACTGTCTTGCCCTGCATGATTGCCATTGAGTTGATAACACTCGCTATAACTCCGGTTGCAAGACCCAGTGCAAGAAGTCTGGAATAGGACAGCACATCTGATAACCAGCCCGTCACACCATATATATCATAAGCACCAAGGGCTATTCTGAGTCCCCAGTTCTTATTAGCTCTACCTGACATCAGGATAATGATTGCCATGCCGGCTATTGTTATAACCTTCGACAAGATTCCTAACCAATCAGGGAAGTTGAATTCCATCTGAGCTATTGATGCAAATATCTGTGTAGGCAGAAGCATAAGTACAAGTCCTGTCACGAACATATACCATGCCAGCACGTCAGATATAAATCCTACGATATCCTTATTCTTCAGATACTCATACCCCTTCATTCCAAGTCCAGCATACAGATGTATCATTCCGAAGAGCATACACCAGATGAGCAGTCTCATTGGATTCTCAAGCGGAGCAAACCACAGCGGCTTAAGTACCTGCGTCGTTTCAGGAACTCCGAAAAAGGTATGCGCTATAACATCTATCGCATCTCCGAAGAAGCCTCCGAACATGAATCCCCAGAAGGTTGTTGATAATCCGCACCAGAAGAATAATCTGAGCATCTTGTTAGTTCCGCTTGCCATTCTTGGGAATTTCAGAAGAACTATCGCACAACCAAGGGCCATTATTATTCCATAACCCGCATCTGAAAGCATCATTCCGAAGAAGAATACATAGAACAGTGACATAACAAATGTAGGATCAACTCTTCCATGAGTTGGAAGTCCGTAGGACTCAAGCACTCCCTCCGACGCCTCAGAGAAATGATTATTATGTAGCTTTATAGGTGCTGCCTCGTCATCCTGGTCTATCTCAACAACTGCTCCGTATTTTTCTTCGAGCAATTTGCTTATAGACTCCGCCTGTGCCGCCTCAACCCAACCTTGCAGGAAGAATACTTTATTCGACTGAGGAAGCGTTCCAAGAACTCTATATTTTTCAGATCTGGTTCTGAAGTAATCAGCGGCTATCTTGAACTTAGGTATCATATCAACGAAGCCCTTGATTTTCTCCTCTGCTTCCTCTATGTTCTTTTCTTCAATTTTGATGTCATTCTCTCTTTTTTCAATTGCCTTAACTGGTATCCTGTGAGATAGGAATGGAAGCTTACTGAAACCACAGCTTCTCATATTCTCTTCGACCTGATCAGCTACAGAGTTATATGCAACAACGCAGACATTTGTTATCTGATTCTCGCTATAAAGTATCTCCGAAGTAACAGGTATATCATCTCCTAGTCCCTCAGATATAATTTCAGCAAGTCTTTCTTCACTGATTATATCCGGAAATGTACCTATCAGAATTTTAGTAGTCTTGGTTTTCTCACTATTAAGAGGAATGTCAAGTTTACTCCATGGTGATAATGTGGCTATCTTATTCTGCTTACGAGTGATGGTCGCCTTGCTCTCGAATATACTCCTTTCAAGTTCAAGAACATCCTTCGCCTGCGAATAATACTTCCTGCGATTCTTTTCAATCTCTCTAAATTCCTCAGGAGTGATAACATCATTTTCAAGATTAAGTAGAGGTTTCTTACTATCGTCGTATTTACTGAGTAGTTCAATAACATGGTCAAACTCATCGGCAATCTTCTGAAACCTTATTCTCTCTCCCGATGTATCCATCTTCTCGAAAGGAACTTCTTCAGACTGAATCTCATCAATCTCCATGGCACCGATTTCCTGCAAAAACTCAAGTATCTTCTTACGATTGTTCTTCGTAGAATATATCGAGAGCCTTCGCATCTCAACAATTGCCACTACTTTATCCGCCTTTCTATATTTATATTAACTTATCTATAATAGCATCTATAGCTTCGTTTTCTTTTTCCTCAGCTGTCTTACGCATCTTATCAGCTTCGACATTTGCTGCTTCTCTGGTCTTCTCGATCTGCTGCTGTCTGTCAGCTTCGAGCTCTTCGAGTCTGGACTTCTCATTCTCCTTAGCCTTAGCCTCAGCATCCTTCTTCATCTGCTCTACCTTAGCTTCAGAATCTTTACGGATTTTGTCGGCTTCAGCCTTCGCAGCCTGAAGTTTTTCTGCAGCTGTATCTTCCGCTGTTTTAACAGCCTTCATAGCATCTTCTATCACTGCTACTCTCCTTTTAAAAGTATTAGTGAATTCACTAAAAACCCACGTTGTCTATTATACTCATTTTGGTTCTTTAAAGCAACCAAACATTAAAGAATTATTGAAAAAAAACAATCCTTAAAGTATAATGTTTTAAGAATTTTTTGAAGGTTAAGAGGAAACATAAATGTCTGACTCAAATATACAGAAAATAGACAAAGAAGAAGAGGAACAGGAGCAGGAATTAACCGTCGCCCAGAAGTTCTGGAGAATCTTTGAAAAACTAGGCGATCTATTCTTCCTGAATATCTTTTTTACCATTTCATGCATTCCAATTGTTACTATCGGTACAGCATTTACAGCAATGTACACTGTCACAAATAAAATGGTAAACAACGAAGAGGGACCTATCAGCAAGGAGTATTGGAAAGCTTTTAAGTCAAACTTAAAACAAGGAATAATCATTTGGATAATAGATCTTATATACTTGGCTTCTATGGCATTTGAATATTTATATGTTATTCAGAATGATAATCAATTATCCAGGAATCTATTTATTGTGGTCTCAGTGGAATTCTTCCTTTTTGCATTTGCATTTCCACTGCAATTTCCACTACTTGCCAGGTATGAGAATTCAACAGGAAGGATAATGCTGAATTCTTTACTGCTTGCTATTTCGAATCTGGGAACATGGTTTAAGATGTTCTTTATATGGGCTCTGCCCTTTGTACTTTATTATTACAGTTTAAAAATCAGACTATATACATGGTATCTATGGGGATTAGTACTTACAGCTATTTTCACTTATGTATGTTCTATTTTTTTGGTACCATTCTATGAAAAACTAGAGAATGTTGAAGCCGAGTAGTATTTAAAGCATTACATTTTATGGGGAGTAATATATGGTCGAAACAACTATTAGAGAAGTACCTGAGAAGTATAAACAGCCGGACTTAACTGAACCATCCTTTTCAAGAGTGGTTCGTAACAGTAAGGAACAAGTTAAATATACTTCTTTGTCACACATTAGAATATGGTATAACAATCAGACAGATGGCTATGACATACATTCTCACGAGGCATTCGAAGTATGTATCTGCATACAGAACAGCTACGAGATTCATGTCAATAACAAAGAGTATGTACTGAAGGAAGGTGATATACTTATCATTCCACCTAATACTCTTCATGAATATATCAATGATCATTATGGAATAAGATTCATATATCTGATAGAGATGAATCAGTTCTACCAGTCACATGATTACAAAACTATAGAGCCACTGCTCTTCGATGCATTCCTGGCAAACGAACAAACCTGCCCGGATATATATGACGCTATATACAAGCTGTTCATGGAAATGAACTCTGTATATTTTACTAATACCAACTTCTGGGAAACTATAGTTTATACTAAAATGTATCAGGTATTCATTGAACTGGCAAAGCATTCTGCGAATGCGGTTAAAGAAGAAACCAACAATCTATCTCAGTCTATCAGCAGAATTAATACTCTTCTAAGATATGTAGATATTAACTATGCTGAGGATATCTCAACTGAGCAGGCTGCAGAATATACCGGATTCTCCAAGTATCATTTTCTCAGACTCTTTAAGCTTCAGACTGGATATACCTTCCATGATTATCTGACCCTTAAGAGGATAAGAATAGCTCAGGATCTTCTGATGACTGATACACCTATAACTGATATTGCATTCCAAAGTGGATTCAATACTCTGCCATCTTTCTGTAGAGCCTTCAAGAAGTACACTAAGTACTCTCCTAGCGATTATAAAAAGCTTAGACTTTCAACTCTTGAAAATAACGAAGGCGAAAGCATCAAGTAAATCACTTAGAAATAGTAATTCACTTAATAAATAATTATATCGACTAATTGAAAAAGCTTACCCGAATCCGGGTAAGCTTTTCCTTTAACCTTCACTAACTACGACCTGATCTGCCGTTTTCAATTATTTAGCTCTTAACACCGCCAAGTGCTACACCGGCGATAATGTATTTTGAAAGAATCAAATACATTATGATAAGAGGTAATACGGTAAGAGTCAGTCCCATGTATACCGAACCATATTCGGTCTTGTAAATGTCTCCACGAAGGAGGCTGACCATAATAGGCATTGTGTATTTCTTACTATCTGTAAGAAGTACAAGTGGTGTAAATAAGTTGTTCCAGCTATTAACGAAACAGAATATAGCCTGAGTAGCTATCGCCGGCTTCATAATAGGAAGAACGATTGTATTGAATATTCTAAACTCACCAGCACCATCTATACGTGCAGCCTGTACAATCTCCATTGATAATGTAGGGTACAGATACTGTCTCATGAAGAACACCGTAGCAGGCGCTGCTATCGCTGGAAGAATCAGCATTGATAGACGGTTTGTCATTCCGATTTTGTAAACCATCTGATAAAAACCTATCATAGTACACTGTGCAGGTATCATCATGACACCGACAATGAACTTGAAGAATGCATCTCTTAACTTCCACTCGTAAGCAACAAGTGCATACGCTGTAAGTGATGAGAAATATACTGTAAGGAGGGTTGAACCTACAGATATAATCAATGAGTTTGTCAGACCAACCAGAGGATTGAACGACTTACCTGTCAGAATCTTAAAGTTCTGAACCATGTGTGACGATGGAATCAGCGATAAAGCATGTTGCTGTATCTGAGTCGTCGATCTGGTCGAGTTAACGATCATAACCCAAAAAGGTAATATACTTAAAATCGCAAGTAAAAACAATACGATGTGAATTCCAATTTTATTTGCGGCATAAGATTTTGGTCTGTTCTGTTTAGGGACATCTGCATAGGACATTGTTTTTGATTGAGCCATTATGCTACACCTCCCTTTCTCTGAGCTTTCTTAGCCAATTTAGCTTGCTTCTTAATTCTCTTATTCTCTGCAGTTCCATAACCATCTGCATCTTTCTCTCTAAGTAAGAAGAAGAGAATTGATGAGAAGAACATTATGATAACAAACATTATCATACTAGCCGCAGCTGCTCTGTTATACATGTAGCTTCCACTGAATGCCTGATTGTAGATAAATACGCTAGTTGTTGTTGTAGCGTTATCAGGTCCACCCAAAAGGAACAGCTTAGGTATATCGAACATGTTCAGACCACCTATTAAACTTGTTACTAATGTAAACAGAAGAATTGTTTTAATATTAGGGATTGTAACAAGCCAGAATGTCTGGAATCTGTTAGCACCGTCAACGTCTGCTGCATCAAATATTTCAGGGTTAATACCTAAAACACCTGATATAAGGATCAGCATTGTGTATCCGTACCACATCCAGAACTGAATAAAGGATACGATACCTCTTGACCAAGCTTTGCTAACCGGGAAATTTACTGCCTTATCAACAATTCCGAGATTCATAAGAATATCATTAATAGGGCTTACTGGATAATCAAAAAGTGATTTAAACAGAATTGCTATAGTAGCCGCTGTAATGATATTTGGCATGTATATAAGTACCTTATATATTCCCTGTCCCTTAATCTTCCATCTTCTATCCGTAAACCACGCTGTCAACAGAAGCGCCAGTCCCAGCTGAGGGATGAAGTTAACTATCCAGATAAAGAATGTATTCTTAAGTGCATTCTGGAAAGAAGGGCTACTTAATACCTGTTGAAAGTTTTCGAATGGATTGTCCAAAATGTGTACATCAGGGCAAACAACACCCTTAAGATTTGTAAATCCTATAACCAGTGTATACAGAATTGGATAAAGCTGAAATATAAGGAAGGCAATAACAAAAGGAAGGCTGAATATATAACCATATTTGGCGTATCTGACCTCATGGCCCTTCTTCTTTTTCATATTTACCTCCACGAAAAATAGTGATTTGTCTTATAATATGGGACGATGGACCTTAGTCCACCGCCCCGTTATTTATGTGCACTAGTAATCTATCTAAGTATTATATTACTCTACAGTTACTGCAAGGTTGTCAGCTACCTGCTGCTTGAAGTCAGCGATTGCAGCATCTCTATCCTTCTCACCAGCTGTGTACTGACGAACCTGATCTCTCCAGTATGTATTGATTGTCTCATCATACTGTGTAAGGTTCTTTCCACTTGCTGCAGCGTTTGCATCACCGAATACGTCGAACATATCCTGTCCGCCAAGGAAGTCAAGTGTACCATCTGACATATCCATTACTGTAGCTGAAGCTACGCAGTCCTTAGTACCACCTTCACCATTGTATGTACCATTAGCCCACATATACTGAAGACCATCTTCTGTACAATCAAGTGTGATCCACTCGATGATATCCTTAATAGCTTCCTTCTTCTCAGAATCCTTGTTAGCTAAGAGATATGTACCACCCCAAGAGAATCCGATAGGTGACTGGCAAATAGCCCAATCTCCGTATGTTCCTTCTCCTACCTTCTCGCCACCGCAGTTAGGAGCAAGTGTGTAGTTGATAAGCCAAGCTGGTCCAAAGTATCCGAATATTGGCTTCTCGCCTTCATCCTTCATGTCAGCGAACCAAGCATCTGACCAGTCCTGAGTATCATTGTGATATCCGTTATCCTTAAGCTTCTTTGACTCATCAAGGAAAGCTTCTCTCTTAGGATCGATTGTGAGCTTGCCATCTACGATCCATCCCTGATCTGAGCTGTTCTCGATTGCATGCCAGAGATCACCATCACCAGATACGATTCCGTATCCCTTACCTTTAAGTGTCTCAGCTGCTTCCCAGAACTTATCAAGGTTACCTGATCCACCACCGATAATATCCTTAATCTCTGCTGGATCATCTGTACCGAACGCATCCTTAGCGATTGAACGTCTGTAGATAAATGCACCACCTGTTGCCTGATATCCAAGACCTACAACCTTACCATCTGGATTTGTTCCAACATCTACAGTATACTGAGCGATCTTTGCTTCATCAATCTTTGCCTGTGTGTCGATACCAAGATCGTCATAAGGGCAAGCATATGATGACATATCTCCCTGTGTATACTTAAGTACGAAAGCTGCCTCACATGCATAGATGTCAGGAGCATCTGCACCACCAGCTGCAAGAGCCTGGTCAAGTGCTGGCTGATAAGCACCATCTGTTGTAGCTATGATTGTTGTATTAATCTCATACTTGAAATCAGGATGTGTCTCCTTATACTTCTCAACCATGCCTGGAACTTCATCTGTGAATGCCCATACATTGATAACATCGCCTTCACCGGCTCCGCTATCTTCCTTGCCAGCGTCATCTCCTGAAGCTGCTTCTGTTGTAGCAGTATCATCACCACTACTTGTGTCCTTGTCATCACTGCTTCCGCAGCCTGTGACCATTGATGCTACCATACATGCACTAAGTGCAAATGCCATAGCACGCTTAAATTTTCTCATTCTTAAAATCCTCCTTAATACTTTGAAAACGTCTTCACCATGTGCACACATTGAACATAAGAAACCCGTTCTTACGTTCACTGACTATACACATTATACAAAAACAGTTCGCAATTTACTTATCATAAATTGCGAACTATTTAACAAATGTTGCTCATATTATTTTAACATTTTTTGCTATTTTACCGAGAATTTGTAAACGCTTTCTGAATGATAATGTTCATCAATATCAAAGATTGGTGAATCGATATCCCCTTCAGGTATGAAATTCATCGCATTTGGGACATATTGTGGTTCCAGACACATTCCGCTTCTGTTTGAATACTCAAAGTTTCCCTTTCCGGTTTGCTTACCAATAAAGTTTCCAGAATAGAACTGAGTACCCGTTTGATCAGAATACAGATCCATGCATATTCCACTTTCTTTAGAGTACATTGTAGCAAAATGCCTAAAAATGCCGCTATCACCATTTATCACATAGTTGTGATCATAGCCTCCAACATACTTCAGCTGAATCTCATCAGCCTCAATGTCCTGTCCTACTCTCTTTGGCGCTCTGAAATCAAATACTGTTCCGGCAACCGGAGCATACTCTTCAGTAGGAATTGACTTAGAATCAATTACAGGATTATAGGTGTCAGCATCTATTGTAAGTATGTGATCCTCTATATTTCCCTTATAATGTCCATTCAGGTTAAAGTACATATGACTTGTCAGATTGATAACCGTCTTCTTATCAGATGTAGCGTCATAAGCTATCTTGAATTCATTATCATCATTGATTGAATATGTAACAGTGATTGTTACTCCCCCTGGAAGTCCCTGCTCCATATCATTTGACTTGCACATCATGGTTACACTGTCATCACCATCATGCGGAAGAACAGTCCAAACCTTTTTATCAACTCCCGCTAGACCACTATGAAGATTATTTTCATTATCATTTTGATCCATCTGATAAGTAACACCATCAATAACTACCTTGCCATCTTTAACTCGATTAGCATTTCGTCCAATGATAGTTCCGAAGAATGTACCACCCTCTTCATATGACTTAATGTCATCATAGCCTAACTGAACATCTCTCAGTTCACCATCCTTGTCAGGTACCAAAAGCTTAGTTACTGTAGCTCCATAGCTGATTATTGTAGCTGTCATACCTGCAGCATTTTTGATGGTATATGATTTTACAGCTTCTCCCCCTTTGGTCTTGCCAAAATCATTAATAATCACCGATATTCACCTCCATACATAAAATACTTTTAAACCCCCAATTAATACATTTCTTTAAACCTTAACCTTAGCTATATAACCCCTTCACTGTAGGATAAAGCTTCTTAAATACTTGATACTTTTCTTCGTACTTAGCAACAAGCTCTGGATCTGGTTCTACAACCTCTACTACCTTTACCAGCTGTTCTGCGGCTTCCTTCACATCCTTATACTTTCCGCATCCTACCGCTGCAAGTATAGCTCCACCGAGTGCAGGACCTTCATCATTTGCCTGTATCTCAAGCTTGATATTCATTATATTAGCAATAATTTTTCTCCACAGTGGACTCTTGGCACCGCCACCGCAGATATTAGAAACTTGTATATCAACGCCTAGATCTCTAGCAACCTCAAGACTGTCTCTAAGTCCAAAGGAAACTCCTTCAAGAACTGCCTGAACCATATCCTCTCTAGTTGTATCCATGCTCATTCCAAGGAAACCTGCTCTTACAAGAGGATCATTATGTGGTGATCTTTCACCCATAAGATATGGAAGGAAGAATACATTATTCTCACCAAGCTTTGTGATACCTTCCTGGTTTCCTGCATAATCCTTATCTCTCAGTATCTCATCCATCCACCACTTATTACAGGAGGCTGCTGAAAGCATGCAACCCATGAGGTGGAATCCACCATCTGCATGCGCAAAGGAATGAAGTGAATTCTTATCATCAACCGAGAATTTATCATTTGAAATAAAGATTGTTCCAGAGGTTCCAAGAGACAGGTTACATCTTCCTGCTCCAACTGTTCCAGTTCCGATAGCTGCTGCTGCATTATCTCCCGCACCTGCAACAACCTTAAGAGTTCCTTCTATTCCAAGCTGCTCACTAATCTCTGGCTTAACCTCACCAACTACATCGAAGCTCTCGTGAAGCTCTGGCATCTCAACATGAGATATACCACAGATCTCAAGCATTTCCTTTGACCAACATTTATTCTTAACATCCATAAGGAGCATACCAGATGCATCTGAATAATCAGATACATAGGAGCCTGTCAGCTTATATACTATATAATCCTTAGGAAGCATTAATTTCTTAATCTTTGCAAAGTTCTCTGGCTCATTTTCCTTAACCCACAGAACCTTTGGTGCTGTAAATCCAGCAAATGCAATATTACCTGTATACTCAGACAGTTTATCCTGTCCAATAACTGTATTCAGATAATCTGTTTCTTTGGTGGTTCTTCCATCATTCCAGAGAATAGCCGGTCTGATAACTTCATCGTTCTCATCTAGGATTACAAGGCCATGCATCTGGCCACCAACACCTATACCTTCTACTACCTTGTCATTTAATCCATCCAGAAGCTTTCCTATTCCCTCTAGTGTACCCTTGTACCAGTCCTCAGGATTTTGTTCTGACCATCCGGACTGTGGAAAACTAATAGGATACTCAACGGAAACTGTTTTTAATATCTCTCCTTCACTACTCATAGCAAGTAGCTTTACTGCAGATGTACCTAAATCTACGCCTATATACATTTTTAACCTCCTTATTTATACGAGCAAAAAATATCTAGCTCGAAGATTTTTATAACAAGAGGCAGGCCATATCAAAAAATAATATGACCTGCCCCCATCCCCTGTTTTACTTTATACACTATCACGCTGTCTTAAGCGAAAGGGTTCTCTGATTTATATCTAACTCCTGCTGGATGGTTATAATCAATCTCATCGAACCTTACTCCGAGGAACTTGAATACATCATAGAGAAGCTTTCCATTGTGATGGAATGTAATAGCTGCATGATGTGGATAGTTCTTCTGAACGAGTACGTGACGATAGAAACGTCCCATCTC
>DFEN01000068.1 GCA_002368685.1 Lachnospiraceae bacterium UBA3801 | reverse complement strand
ATATGTACAACCTTCTATCATAAGGAAATGAATAAGGGTATAGTTACATTTGCCTTCTATCAGGGACGTCGTCTTGCTTGTATGAGATTCGTATGTGCAACAATGGAAATCATCGAGCAGTACGAGGAGATTATCTTCGAGACAGCTAACTCCTTTGCATTTGTAAATCCAACTCGTGTCAGTGATCAGAGTCTTAACCGTAAGGATAATCAGTATTATAGCGAGGCTGTTTATTGCTATTACCTTGAGGACTATGAAGGTGCCATGACAAATGCCAAGCAGGCACTTAAGCTTGGTTCCATCAAGGCAAGCTACCTTCTGATTGATCTTTACTTCGATAAGGATTCACCTTATAGAGATATTGATAAAACTATCAGCTATGCTCAACAGCTTTTCGAAGCTACTAAGGATCCTGATCTGGCATTCCTTATTGGTAACATATACGATCAGGAACGCAAGGATTATACTAAGGCTCTTAAGTGGTATGAGGATGCTGAGAGACTTGGACATAAGAGAGTTCCTTTCTATCTTGGTAGATTCTACTATTATGGACTTCTCTCTACTGGAAGAGATGGCGATAAGGCCATGAAGTATTTCCAGCAGGCTCAGGCTAATGGTATAAATGAAGCAGATGCATATATAAATGATATCAAGGAGCTCCATGGTGAGAACCTGCAGAGTGCCATAGATAAATGGGAAAGAGCCGTACAGGCTGGTTCAGCTGCAACCGCACTTAAGGTTGCACTTATGAAGCAGTCTCAAGTATTCTTTATCGCAAATGATTACGAGATAGAGAAGGCATTTCTTGAGGCGCTTGGTCTTGGAAGTACACAGGCTGCTTATGAACTTGGTAAGATATATGAGAGACAGGAGCTTCAGCCTAACTTCTCAGGTGAGAAGAAGTCTCTTAAGTATTTTGAGAAAGCCTTTGATAATAAGTTTGAAGACTTTGATAAGGTTAACCTCTTCAAGGTCATTCAGTATAAAGAGGAAAAGGGTACTTCAGAAGAGGAAGTTATCCATCTCTATATGCGAAATGCTGCTATGGCCTATGAGCCGGCAGTTGATAAGATAGTTGAGAAGGTTAAGTACCGTACACCTCAGATTACAGAGCTGTATCAGATACTCATGTCTACAGCTGAAGGTGGTGAGGATGCAGCTATCATTTGTATGAATAAACTGGAAAAGACATATCCTGATCTTGTTATAGTAGAGCCTAAGAGTGATCAGAAGGTTATCGAGAACAAGTTCTTCAGAGTATTAGTTCCTCGTTCAAGTGTTGCTACTATTGATGATGATGGTGGTACAATCAAGATAGCAGATTCAGTTATAGAATTCGCTGTTGCAGAGCTTCCTATCAAGGTTGATTCTGAGGATGACTATCTGAAGATTTACAAGCTGATACTTTCAGAATATCTTCCAGATGATAATGCTGATATCATTATCGCTAACTCAAGAATGATAGGTTCCGGTATGAGAGAGCAGAAGGACGGAGTACATTCCTTCAGTATTCTGCTTATAAGCTCCAAGAACCAGTATCTGTTCAAGCTTAGCTCCAAGGATAGACGTCAGATGATTCAGTTTAAGGATGAAGTAACTCAGATAGCCAAGTCACTTGTTGAGACGGGTGAGATATATGTATCTGAGGACGGAAGCCGTAGAAATATTGGACTTGCAGCTATGCTTCATGCTAATGAAGGTGGATTCCTGTCAATTGGTATGGATTCCGGAGATGAAAAGTAATATAATTTAATAGATTTCTCAGGGCAGGGTGTGATTCCCGACCGGCGGTTATAGTCCGCGAGCCATATGGCCGATTCTGTGTAATTCAGAAACCGACAGTATAGTCTGGAAGGAAGAGACAGTGACAAAGTTCATTTTGGTATGCTCTGAGTATTCAGGGCATACCTTTTACTTTTATTGCTATTTACTTAATTAAGGAGGCAGAATAGATGGCATACAATAAAGAATATATGTTAAGAGCAATAGAGCTTGCAAAGAGAGGTCTTGGTGCTGTTAATCCAAATCCTCTTGTAGGAGCTGTTATTGTGAAGGATGATACTATACTCGGCGAAGGCTATCATACTAAGTTTGGTGAGCTACATGCTGAAAGAGAAGCTCTTGCGGATGCAATGAGAAGAGGTAATAATGTATATGGTTCTGATATGTATGTAACTCTTGAACCTTGTTGCCACACAGGTAAACAACCCCCATGCACAGATGCTATTATTGAGGCGGGGATTAAAAGAGTATATGTTGGTTCGAATGATCCGAATCCAAAGGTTGCTGGAAATGGTATATGGCAGCTAAGAATGGCAAATATTGAGGTTATTACTAATTGTATGAAGGATGAGTGCGATGCACTTAATGGAGTTTTCTTCCACTTCATTAATACTAATAAACCTTATACAGTATTTAAATATGCTATGTCGCTCGATGGTAAAATAGCTGCAAAAACAGGGGATAGTAAGTGGATTTCAAATGAAGAGTCTCGCACACTTGTTTCTTCCTTCAGAAATGAACTTATGGGAATAATGGTTGGAATAGGTACAGTTCTTGCTGATGATCCCAGCCTTAGATGTCATATAGAAGGCGGAAGAGATCCGATAAGAATCATTTGTGATTCTCAGCTTAGAATACCAATGGATTCCCAGATAGTAAAGACAGCTGGGGAGGTAAGAACCTATATAGCTTCTCTTGCTGAGAATGAGAAAAAGAATAGACATAAAATTAGAGAATTAAAGGACTTAGGTGTTGGAACACTTCTTATACCTGCCGGCGAGGATGGAAAGATTGATCTAGAGAAGCTAATGATACAGCTGGGCAAGATGAATATAGATTCTATTCTTCTCGAAGGCGGTGGAACCCTTGCTTGGAGTATGCTGAAGGGTGGCTATATAAACGAAATTAGGGCATTTATCGCACCTAAGATAATCGGTGGAGCTGAGGCCCTTACTCCAGTAACTGGTGAAGGAATCGAGAAGATGTCAGATTCCTTAGGTTTTAAGCTGGAGAGTGTAGATACTATAAATGGTGATATATACGCAAAATATATTAATGAATAGAGGTTGCCTATGTTTACTGGAATTATAGAAGAGGTTGGAATAGTCAGATCTATAACCAAGGGTAGTCTATCTGCAATACTGAATATTTCTTGTGAGAAGGTTTTGGAAGATACCAGGGTTGGTGACAGTATAGCTGTTAATGGTGTTTGTCTTACTGTCACATCCCTTGAAGAATCCTCCTTTACAGCAGATGTTATGGCAGAAACTCTTAGAAGATCCTCCCTGGGTGAACTTGTAAAAGGAAGTAAGGTGAATCTTGAGAGAGCAATGCAGTTAAATGGTAGATTTGGTGGACATATAGTTTCTGGTCATATCGATGGAACGGGGACTATCTTAAGTACAAAAAAAGAAGGAAATGCCACCTGGGTTGAGGTTGGAACTAGTCCTGAAATACTTAGGTTTATTATTCAGAAGGGTTCTATAACAATTGATGGTATAAGTCTTACAGTAGCAAAGCTTACGGATAAAAGCTTCAGTGTATCTATTATCCCACACACGGGCTCCGAAACCACGCTACTAACTAAGAAGATTGGTAGTGTTGTAAATCTAGAAAATGATATTGTTGGTAAATATGTTGAAAGATTTACTAGTGCACCTACTAAAAAAGAAGTAAGCTACGAAACATTACTAGAAAATGGATTTATCTAAGGAGGAAAATGAATTGTTCAATTCTATTGAGGAAATATTAGAAGATATAAGAACTGGAAAACCGGTCGTTATACTTGATGATGATAAAAGAGAAAATGAAGGTGATATTATCTTTGCGGCAGAACATGCTACGACAGAAAATGTCAATTTCATGGCAAAGTATGCTAGAGGTCTTATATGTATGCCTATGGATGAATCCTATAGTGATAAATATAATCTTCCTCAAATGTGCATAGTTAATACAGATAATCACGCTACAGCATTTTCAGTTTCTATTGATCATATTGATACTACAACAGGTATATCTGCTGAGGAAAGAGGATATACTGCTAGAAAATTTGCTGAAGAGGAATCTACAAAGGAAGATTTCAGAAGACCAGGACATATGTTCCCACTTCAGGCAAAACAAGGGGGAGTAATCGAGAGACCAGGTCATACAGAGGCGACAGTTGATCTATGTAGGATAGCGGGTTGTAAGCCGGTTGGTCTATGCTGCGAAATAATGAATGACGATGGTACAATGGCAAGGCTGGATGATCTGCTTAAGTTTGCTAAAGAACATAGCCTCAAAATAGCAACTATTGAACAGCTTATTAAATACCGTAAGGAGCATGAGGTTTTCGTTGAAGAGGTTACTAAGGCTAAGCTTCCTACAAGATATGGCGATTTTATAATACACGGCTTTATAAATAAGTTAAACGGCGAACATCATGTAGCGCTTACTATGGGGGATATAACAACAGAGGAACCAGTAATTGTAAGAGTTCATTCTGAGTGTCTTACTGGAGATGCCTTTGG
>DFEN01000122.1 GCA_002368685.1 Lachnospiraceae bacterium UBA3801 | reverse complement strand
AAAGCGAGCGGCATTATAAACTGAAGCGAGCGACTATAAATTATGAAAATCTTAGCGTATTTAACATGTTATATGAGGAATTCATCGTATCATAACTATATGTAGAAAACCTTGCATATCTACTAGTTTTAATATATTATATCTAAGGTAATATCATCCTCTTTTTCAGGGGATATAATATTTATAAAGAAAGAGAGAAAAATTATGATAATGTCAATGATTCTTCAGGGTGGCACAAAGGGCGGAATTGGATTTATGGTTGGATATATCGTATTCCTTGTTGCCATCGTTTATTTTTTGTTCATTAGACCATCAAAGAAGCAGCAGGCACAGCAGAAGGACTTAATGGATAGTCTGAAGCCAGGTGATACTGTAATGACAACAAGTGGTTTCTATGGAACTATTATTGGTATGGATGATGATACAGTTATAGTAGAGTTCGGAAACAACAAGAACTGTCGTATTCCTATGCACAAGAAGGCTATTGCTGAGGTTGAAAGTGCTGATGCTGTTTATGAAGAGGAAGAAGATGAGAAAACTACTAAGGCAGGAAAGAAGAAAAATGACTAAGAAGTTAGCAGGCATATTAGTTGCGCTAACTATCCTTGCATCATTTTCTGGATGCGGTAAAGAAGAGGAAGATCCTTATTCATCACCATCATTTACAGATGGAAAGGTAAGTACTGCTTCAGAGGGCGAAGCAACAAGTACTGATGCCAGTCTTACCGATGCCCTGATGATTGCAAGCTACTCGGATGCTACACGTTCAGATGCTTCTATGACGGATGCTATTCCAGCTAGTTTGACAGATGCTCTTCCAATGGGAGTGTATAACAAGAATACATATTTCAATGGATTAGCTGAATTTAAGATCAAGGTTGATGGAGACAAATGGAAGTTCCTGGATGCAGTAGAGGTGGCTTCTGCTACCGGTGCCTCAGAGGACTATGTCAATAACCTGTGGTATGGATATAAATCACCATATGATGAAGATACGACCTATGCAGCTATAGTGTCTAATTCACAGAGTGGTTCCACAATCATAGTATCGTATGTGAATCCAAGCAGTTATATGATGCCGGATTATTCTGCAAAGGAATATCTGACTATGGCTGCTAAAAAGTACGATAATGTAAGTGCAAGAACAGTTACATTCCTGGGCCGGCAATATGAATGTCTGGATATTCCTAAGGATCAGAATGAGTTAGGTAGAAGAACTCAGTTTGCTATAAAGCAGGACGGAATAATTGTCCTTATAACATTTACAATGATTGATGATACAACCTTGGACGAGGCTGTAAGATTAATGACACCTTTATATTATTAATAATAGACCGGAGTATATCTGATATGCTCCGGTTTTCTGAAAAGGATATATATGCTTAATAAGTCTAAAGTGATGAGAAATATGCTGATAGGAATGATTGGGGCAGCAATATGTATGCTGGCCTGCTGGCTTGCTATGGCATATGGAAAGGGAAATGTCAGAAACGGTTATATACAGAGCAACTGGCCTAAGATGTCATATCTGAGATTTGAGGCATCTCTTATTCTGTCTGGAATAGGCATTTCTCTTTATTATGTTGGACTTAAGGAAATGATTAAGGTCATAAAGACTATGAGATCTAGACGTAGACCTATATCCATTTCTATGGCGCGTCTTTTTGAGGTAGGGGCAGTAACTACCGTTATTTCCTATATGTTTATCCAGGCTGGATATATCATGATGGCACTTGTTTATAAGATGCTATTTAATACAAGTCTTATGGGAACTGATATTATATCTACGGTGGAGGGAATGTTTTATTATATAGCCATTCCGCTGCTTTCATTTCTGGTTCTTTCTGTAGCCGGTGTTTCAATCCCATGTATTTATTTTATGTATTGTGACAGGTTTAAGGTACTCAAGGTATGCATGCTTTTTAATCCCTTTATTTTATGGGGGTTAGGAGAGCTTCTTAAACTGACTAAAAATTATCATTTAATTGATTTTGCATCTGCAGCTATTCCATTTGGATATTTACTTATGATGGCAGCAGGACTATCGCATGTAGCAAAAATGCCATCAAAGAAGAAAGGTGAGTAAGAATAGTGAAGTTTATTTCTTGGAATGTAAATGGTATAAGAGCATGTGTAAAGAAAGGATTCGAGGAATCCTTTTCTGATTTAGATGCAGATATTTTCTGTATACAGGAGAGTAAGATGCAGAAGGATCAGCTGAAGCTAGAGACTCCTGGATATCATCAATATTGGAACTATGCTATTAGAAAGGGTTATTCAGGAACGGCTATCTTTACCAGGAAGGAGCCTGTCAGCGTGACAAATGGTCTTGGTATAGAAGAGCATGATCAGGAGGGAAGACTGATAACTCTTGATATGGGCGATTATTACTTCATAACAGTTTATGTTCCAAATTCTCAGAATGAACTGAAGCGTCTTGAGTATAGAATGAAGTGGGAGGATGACTTCCGGGAGTATGTATCCAAGCTTAGTAAGGAAAAACCGGTTATCATCTGCGGTGATATGAATGTTGCTCATAAGGAGATAGACCTTAAGAATCCTGCATCAAATCATCATAATCCAGGCTTCTCAGATGAGGAGAGAGGAAAGTTCCAGGAGCTTCTGGATGCAGGCTTTGTAGATACATTTAGATATAAATATCCTGACCGGAGGGATATTTATTCCTGGTGGTCCTATAGATTTAATTCCAGAGAGAATAACGCAGGATGGCGTATAGATTATTTCCTTGTATCGGATTATGTGCAGGATAAAATAGTGGATGCGAAGATTCATAATGAAATCTATGGTTCTGATCACTGCCCGGTTGAGCTGGAGATGGATATCTAAAAAAGAACTGCATATTATTATTGATTTATCCTTAAGGATTGTATTATAATGTCTCCAACATGTAGTTTTGAAAACTACGTGTTGGAGTTTTAATTAGAGATTGTTTTGAGGAAAATAAATGAATCAAAAGTATAAATTGACACCTGAAGAAGGAATAGCTGGTAAGTATATCTCTTCGTATGTAGACGAAAATGGAATGCTCAAGGCAATAGATATTCACGACGATGATCATTTCAATTTTGGATATGATGTTGTGGATGTTCTTGCTGAGAAATGTCCTGATAAAACTGCTATGCTTCATATCTCCAAGGAAGGCAAAGAGAGAAGAATAACCTTCAGAGATATGAGTGTATATTCGAACAAGACTGCTAACTATCTGCGTTATTTGGGAATTAGGAAGGGTGATAGAGTTCTTCTTATTCTGAAGAGGCATTATCAGTTCTGGTTCACACTTGTAGCGCTCCATAAGATTGGAGCTATAGCTGTGCCATGTTCCTTCCTGCTTACTAAGAAGGATCTTGAATATAGATTTAAAGCCGGTGGTATAAATGCTGTTGTTTGTACATCAGATGGTGATGTGGCAGATGAGGTTATGAAGGCTACTAAGAATTATACGGGCCTCAAGGCCAGAATAATTGTTGGTGGTTCAAGAGAGGGCTGGTCAAACTATAATAGAGATATCAGATTCTTCTCCTCACATCTCAGCAGACCACAGAATGCAGCCTGCGGAGACGATGCAGCAATTATGTTCTTTACATCAGGAACAACCTCTTATCCTAAGATGGCTACACATAGTCATAAATATCCGCTGGGACATTATGTTACAGCCAAGTATTGGCATCAGGTGGATAGCAACGGAATGCATTTCACTATCAGTGATACCGGATGGGGCAAGGCTCTCTGGG
>DFEN01000105.1 GCA_002368685.1 Lachnospiraceae bacterium UBA3801 | reverse complement strand
CATCCTTGAACTCTCTATAAACTGATGCAAATCTAACATATGCAACGCCATCGAGGTTCTTTATTTTATCCATTACTATCTCGCCGATAACATTACTATCAACCTCTCTGGATTCAAGATTGTAGATAGCAGACTCTATCTCATTTACGCACTCTTCGATCTTCTCCATAGGAACAGGTCTTTTGTGGCAACTACGAATAAGTCCCTGAACTATCTTCTCTCTATCATAAGGTTCCCTGCTCTTATCCTTCTTGATAACCATAAGTGGTGTAGCTTCTACCTTTTCAAATGTAGTAAACCTCTTACCACAAACATCACACTGACGACGTCTTCTTATAGCTGTATTATCATCAGCTGGACGTGAATCAATTACTCGGGTTTCCTCATCTCCACAAAATGGACATTTCATATATCTATTTCTCCTTTAATTAAAGTTTCTTCAATTTGCATTTTTAAATATTTTCACCGTTACTTTCAATAACAGATTTAAACCAATATCCTGAATCCTTGATGATTCTTGTCTGGTCACGGTAATCAACATGTATGAGTCCAAATCTCATATCATATCCATGAGCCCATTCGAAGTTATCCATAGCAGACCAGTAGAGGTACCCCATAAGAGGAACTCCATCCTCACCTGCTCTCTTATACTCCCTCAGATATCTGTTCATAAAATCTATTCTCTGAGGATCATGAACCTTGCCATCAAGCGATACTGTATCATTTACAGCCATACCATTTTCTGTCATGAGGATAGGAAGACCATATCTCTCATATACAAACTTTGGTGACCAATACATTACTCTTGGATCAATAACCCAACCCAGAGCATTACGAGGTATTCCCGTATATTCATTGGCTCTATAGCCTTCATCTACATCATTCGCAGCACTGTAGTAAATATTCATTCCATAGAAATCCAGTGGCTGTGAAATAATCTCCATATCTCCAGGCTTAACTACTGGCATCTCCTCCCCAAACATCTCATAGGCATCCTCTGGATATTTACCCAGGACAATAGGATCTGAATAAAGTGCAAGTGAGAAGAACATATCATTAAGAGAGAAGCTCTCTTTTCTTGCAGCCTCTATATCTTCCGCCGAATCAGATTTTGGTATTCTAACTGGAGCTATAGGCGCGATGCCTATCTTAGGCTCAGTCTTCGCATTCTCACGAATGCATTTAACAGCTCTACCATGAGCGAGCAGATAGTTATGAATCATTCTAAGCACAGTTCTATTGTCACACTTATGGAAAGGAGCATGTCCGCCTAACCAATAGCCGTTTCCAATAAAGCACTGAGGCTCATTAAAGGTTATCCAGTACTTAACTCTATCTGACAGGGCATCTATTACTACCTTAGTATATTTTTCAAACCACTGAGGAAAATCAGGATTGCCATATGCTCCTCGTAGATATAACTCATATGGAAGATCCCAATGGAATAATGTTATAAGTGGTGTTATTCCTACTGCGAGAAGCTCATCAACGAGATCACTATAGAACTGGATTCCCTTCTCGTTCACCTCACCTATTCCATCAGGTATTACCCTGCTCCAGCTTATCGAGAAACGGTAATATTTTATTCCCATTTCCTGGAAAAGCTTTATATCCTCTTTGTATCTATGATAATGGTCACATGCTATGTTACCATTTTCATTATGTTTAACTCGGCCATTAACACTTGTTGTTACATCCCATACGTTAAGGCCCTTTCCATCTTCGTTGTAAGCTCCCTCAACCTGATATGATGCTGTGGCAGCTCCCCATATAAAATCCTTTGGAAAACTCATTTATTATATCTCCTCCCAATACCAGGTGGTTCAAAAAAACCCAACTTTTATTATAGCAAAAATAAGATGGAAAATGTGATTATTTTTATCTTTTTTATCAAAAATCAAACCTACGTTTCAGAACTTATAGGATATTAAGATTGAAGCTCTTCCCACTCTGAGTAGAGTTTTTCAAGAGCAGCTTCTATCTCCTCTTTCTTTGAGCTAAGTTCCATAAGAAGCTCCATATTAGTTCCATTTGCAGGATCATTTAGCTTTTCTTCTATCTCAGACATTTCCTGCTCATTTTTCTCTATCGCATTTTCAACTCTTCGGATGGCATTTTCCTTCTTACGCTGCTCAGCGTAGGACTGCTTCTTAGCCTCATACTCCATACGTCCTTCAGACTTAGTATTAGTTTCTGACTGCGCATCAACTCCACTAGCATTAGAAGAAGTAAGATCAGGATGCTGCACTCCAAAAGCTTCGTCCTTCTTCTCCTCATAGTAATCGTAATTGCCTTTGTAATTTGTCAGCACTTTGGATCTAAGTTCAAGGATTCTTGTTGCTGTCTTGTTAATAAAGTATCTATCATGACTTACATAGAGGACAGTTCCGGTATAAGCACTCAGCGCATCCTCTAGGATTTCCTTAGATGGAATATCCAGATGATTGGTCGGCTCGTCGAGAACCAGAAAATTCGCAGGAGACAGCATAAGCTTTGCAAGAGATAGTCTTCCTCTTTCACCTCCGGAGAGGTCACCTACCATCTTGAACACATCCTCCCCAGTGAAAAGAAAGGCTGCTAACACATTTCTAATCTTCGTATTATTTAAGTCCGGAAATGAATCCGACATCTCATCGAATATAGTTTTATTAGGATTTAAGTCATGATGCTCCTGATCGAAATAGCCTATCCTAACTCTTGAACCGAGTGTTACATTTCCGGCATCCTTTGGAAGAAGTCTGGCAATAAGTTTAAGTATTGTAGTCTTACCCGTTCCATTACCTCCGATAAGAGCCACTTTCTCTCCTCTTTTTATATCCATCCCAAGATGTTCGAACAAGAGATTATCTCCATAGGATTTTGAGAGTTCTTCGACAAGAAGCACATCTTCACCAGACTCAGTATTTGGTTCAAGTCTGAGTCTCATATCGGTTCTTTCCTCTGTTGGCTTATCCAGAACCTCTATCTTATCGAGCTTCTTCTCTCTACTCTCTGCACGTTTAATGGATTTCTCTCTATTGAACTGCTTAAGCTTAGCGATTACTTCCTGCTCGTGCTGTATTTCTGCCTGCTGCTTATAGTAAGCATTAAGCTTAGCCTGTCTACGTTTTGCCTTCTCATGACTATAGTAGGAATAGCTACCGTTATAGACCTCAGACACTCCCTGATCTATCTCTATTATCTTGTTGGTAACCTTATCTATAAAATATCTATCATGGCTTACAACAATTACGGCTCCCGGATAAGACGCAAGGAAACTCTCCAGCCAGCTGATGGACTTCATATCCAGATGGTTTGTAGGCTCATCGAGGATGATTATATCCGGATGACTTAGCAGCAGTCTTCCTAGAGCCACTCTCATCTTCTGACCACCGGAGAGACTCTCAATAGGTCTATCATAGTCTGCCTCAGCAAAGCCTAGACCTGCGATAACTCCTGTTATCTCGCTTTCGTAAGCGTAACCATTTTCTCTATCATATGCTGTAGATAGTCTGTTATAAGCTTCAAGGATAGGCGCAAGCTCTTGCTCCGTCTTACCTTCCATTTCCTTCTCCAGCTGACGCAGGCGTTCTTCCATTTCCAGTATATATTTCTTTGCTTCCTGCATAGCTCCGTAAATGGTGTTATCCAATTCTGTATCCTGAGTCTGTGACAGGTATCCCATTCTTACATCCCGGGACACGACAACATTTCCGCTATCCGCCTCCTCTTCACCTAATATAACGCGAAGAAGTGTGGTCTTGCCGGCACCATTAATACCGACGATTCCACACTTATCATTCTTTTCTATATGAAAATTAACATTCTTCAGAACTACATTTTCCGCGTAGCTCTTAGTAATGTTTTGACATGCAAGTATCATTTATCAATTCATCCCTATTATCTCAACAACTGTCACTGCAACAGATATTATTATGAAAAGTATTATTCCCCAATTGAAGAAGGCTGCCCGGCCAGCTCCCTTACCTTTAAGAGGCGACTCCGTATCATCAACCTTTAGATTCTTAATAAAGTCAAAGAATAGTATAAATCCAATCAGCAGTATCAGACCCATCATAACTAAATAGCCCAAAAATCCTAGAAATGCCGGTTCTGAATACATTGCAAGAGCTGCCTGCTGAGCCGCCTGGTCTGTCGGATCCGCTTCAGCCACCTTCTGAATTGCCTCTAAATCAAGATGCTTGATTATAGCCATCGGAAGGATTCCTGATATAAAATTAACTGTGCTATGAAGTATGATTGAATATCTTATCTTTCCTGAAATTGTATAAACATATGCAAATACAATTCCTATTGCTGTAGCATAGAAGAACTGACGAAGATTTGTATGGAACAGTCCGAACATAATTCCGGATAGGAGTATCGTATACTTTTTACTGTACTGTCCCAGTTTATCTATGATAACCTTTCTAAATGCAAGTTCCTCAAAAATAGGTCCGAGAATAACCGCAAAGATGATACTTGGTAATATCTTCTGTTTACTGATAAGATCAATAGTTGAATTCTCGATTGTAATCCCCGCAGCTTTTTCTATAATTGCTGTGATGATAAGTCCAAGAATATTTGAAGCCATCATCACAAAGGCAACAACAAAATAAAACTTAAACATACTTTTAACTTCTATTTTATTCTCTTCTGGCTTCTTAGACTTAAGTCTACTGATAACAGCAAGGCAAACAGGGAAACCAACTGCCCATATTGGCGCAAGACCCAAAATGAAGGTTAACCAGCTGTTATTTTGAAAATCGATATTATTCTTTCTAATTAAGAACAAAATAAAATAGCTCGAAACCTCTAAAGCTATCACAAATAGAAAAAACGAAAAACCTAGCCATGCATAATCACTTTTAATCTTCTTTCTATCCAACGTATATCTCCTTATCCATCACATTTTCCTTAGCTCCGAATAGGCCATCGGAACTGTTAATATCATCGTCATCACATCAGACACAGTCTGTGTTATCTGAACTCCCGTCAATCCGAAGAATATCGGGAGAACTATTATTAGCGGTATAAAGAATAGTCCATTTCTTGCCGATGCAAGTATACTTGCTCTGAGTCCCGCACCGATGGACTGTAGCATCATATTGGTCATCACTATTGGTGCTGACAGTGAAATGACTGAGGACTGACATCTAAGTGCAAAGGCTCCAACCTTTATTACCTCGGGATCATCTCTGAACCATCCTACTATCTCGGGAGCAAATGTAAAACACAACACTCCTACTGCAAGAAGGAATATGAATCCCCATCGGAGACAGAAATAATATCCCTGCTTCACTCTATCACGAAGGCCTGCTCCGTAATTAAAGGAGCACACCGGCTGATATCCTTGTCCAAAACCAATAAGAGCTGAAATCATCATGAGCATAACTCTTGTGACGATGGACATACCTGCTATTGCAGCGTCTCCTCCGAATCTACCTGCAGCGGAATTCAACATAAGGGTTGAAACTGCAGCCATTCCCTGTCTCAGAAGAGATGGGGCTCCGCCATTTACTATCTCCACAAAGAATCTTGTCGAGAACTTTATATTCCTTACATTCAGCTTGATATTCTCGCCTCTCATACTACCCAGCAGAAGTACAAAGAAGCTGGTTATCTGTCCCGCAACTGTCGCTATGGCAGCCCCCTGAACTCCCATCTTACAGTATAGTATCAGTAGTGGATCCAGGAATATATTTATAACCGCACCACACATGAGACCAATCATCGCATAGAAGGCACTTCCCTGAAAACGCAGCTGATTATTTATGACAAACTGCCCCATCATAAAAGGTGCACCTATAAGAATGATTCTCATATATTTTTCGGTATCTTCTATGGTAGTAGGAGTCGAACCAACCCATCCGGATATTTTATGAATAAACAGATTTCCAACCACCGCCAGAATAGTTCCGAGAATAAGTGCCAGAGTAAAGCCTGTCGAGGCCATTACATTTGCCTCTTCCTTCTTACCAGCCCCCAGCATTCTCGACAGGTAGTTTCCCGATCCATGACCGCAGAAAAAACCCAGTGCCTGTATTATTGCCATAACTGAAAAAACAAGACCTACCGCTGCTGTCGCCTCGGTAGATATCTTGCCCACAAAGTATGTATCCGCTGAATTATATAAAGCCGTAACCATCATGCTGATAATGGTAGGAATAGCAAGCTTCACTATCAGCTTAGGTATAGGAGTCTCCGTAAGCATCTGCCTACGGGACTGACTATATTCTTTTTCCATTTATTATCACCTGATTATAGGGCCGCCTTAAATGCTGCTAGCAGGTCCGAATATTCTTCATAGGCTGGAAGATCAGGATAATCTGCCTTGATCTGCTCTGTTGATCTGAACAGGAATCCTGCCTTACTTGCCTGAATCATTGCAAGGTCATTGAAGCTGTCACCAGTAGCGATTGTATCAAAACCGCAGGACTGAAGAGCCTTTACTGTTGTTAGCTTAGATTTCTCACAACGCATTTTATAGCCTGTTATCTTGCCATCAGGAGCAACCTCAAGGGTATTGCAGAAAATAGTTGGCATTCCAAGCTTCTTCATGAGTGGCTTAGCAAACTGCTCAAATGTATCACTTATAATAATAGTCTGAGTTACATCTCTTAGCTGATCAAGGAACTCCTTAGCACCTGGAAGTGGATCAATCTTAGA
>DFEN01000163.1 GCA_002368685.1 Lachnospiraceae bacterium UBA3801 | reverse complement strand
TTTCGGACGCGGGTTCGATTCCCGCCTGCTCCAAAAAGTAAAGTCCTTAGGGACTCCAATAAAAAAAGGCCTTTTGGCCTTTTTTATATTAAGTAGTGGAATCTTTGCTACTGTTTATTGTTGTCCAATTCTTTTGGTTTTTTGAACGGTATTTTTTAGGTGTTTCTCCAACAAGGGTTTTGAAGACCTGTATAAAATGACTCTGGGATGAGAAAGATAGCTGACAAGCGATTTCTATTATACTCATATCGCTATTTACGAGAAGCTCTTGCGACATCTCTATTTTCTTATCTCTTATATAATCACTTATACTTATACCTAACTCATTAGAAAATTCACGTGACAGGAAGCTGGCGGATACACCTGTGTGTTTGGCCAGATCCTTGATGGTTATTCTTTCGCTTAAATGAGCGTATATATAATCTAGAGCCAGACTTACGGCTCTGGATAGATTTTTGTCCTTGAGTGCAATCCTCATTTGTCCGGTGAAGTCCAGAACCATTTCATCGTGAATCTGCTCGACTTCATCTTCGGATTTGGCATAATCAAGCTTTCTGATATAATAGTCGCTCATCTGAAAAGCTTTTTCAGATTCTAATCCATTTTCAATGCAAACTCGTGTGAGTATTCCAGCGGTTATAACCATGTGATATTTTAGATTCAGTACTGGATCCTTTGATAGAGTTCCAACGCCGGTAGAGTCTCTGAATCTATGATCTTCGATATTTTGCTTCACTGCATAGATGTCGCCGGCAGCACACTGACGGAAGAAAATCACTTCTTCTCTGATATCTCTATGCATTTCGTCATTACCATTCTCTAATAAATCTAAATAATTCATAAAATCCTCAACTAAAATCATAAGATATTGTAATTAAATAATTCTTTAATATTGTATCATAATAATGAGAGTTTAGTTAATCATTTTTATATTTTTTCAAGATAATTGATATGAAAGGATATAGAAATGCTATATCATATATTATGGGTTTATATGTGAGAGTATACACTATTTTAAAAGAAGGGAGAAAATCGTGAGAGTAAATCAAACGAAAAGAAGGTTAATAGTATTGCTTTTAGTTGTTTCTATGATTCTTTCGAGCGTCAGATTCGACTATATCGGTGATGTATTTGCGGCAGACGCCGGCGCTACATCAGAAACCGGGGAAGTAACTATTAGTACACCTAGCGAAGCTGAGGAATCAGAAGCTATTCTTGAGGGGGAAAAGGCTGCTGGCGAGAATCAGACAGAGCTAGTTGTTGACGAAGAGAGAGAGAATGAAGAAGAGAGTGAAAATGTAGAAGAGGTTGTAGATGATAGTGCTAAAGTACTTGTAGTTGATGATCCAAGTACTGATTATAGTATTACTATCAATGCACCAGAAGGTAGTCTTCCTTATCCAGAGGAGGAGCTATCTGTAATTTCGCGCGAAATCTTACCTGGTACAGATGGTTACAATATGTATCTAAATGGTGCAGCTGACGCTCTTAATAAAGATGATACAGAAACTATATCATTTGCTAGATTCTTTGATATTGAGATTCTTAGAAATGGTGAGAAGATCGAACCTTCACTTCCTGTTGAAGTAAAAATTGAATATGATGATGCACCTGAAATAACGTCAGATGCAGAAATTTCTATTATACATTTTGCAGATGATGGAGTTGAGGTTATCGATGATGTAAATCTTAATAATGATGCTACAGAGATAGTTTATGAGCAGGACAGTTTTTCTATAACAGCTACAGTAGCTTCTGATCCATCATCATCATATTACAGCTGGAGTGAGGGATCTAATTATTTAATTCTAGCCAAAGAAGGCGATGATTATTATTCCGTACAAGATGATGGAACATTACATAGTGTAACTGTTACCGGATATAATGGGGCTGGACAACCAATAGTTAAAGATGATGATGCTTTTATTTGGAAGTACTACACTGATGAAGATGAAAAAAAATATTTTAGATATAAATCTGATGGTTATCAATACTTAGAATGGTCCAAATTAGCATCTATTTTTTCATTTACAATGCTTGCTCCTAATACTGATAATGGTATCATCACATCTACTCCTGAACACGAAGAGGATGCGCCTCGAACAGTACATAAGGATGAAAATGGCAATCCAATCTATATCAATAATATAGGTCCTGATTATTCTCCTATAATATATGAAAATAATGAGATAAAAACTGAAACTGAAACAGGAACATATTATCTGACTGTTGAAAATGGAAAAGTTAAGGGTAATATTACTGATGGAGCTTCAGATAATGTAAAATTCTTCCTTGCAGATCCTAGTCTTTGGACTTGGAGTATGGCAAATGATCATCTGGTTAATCATATTGATATTTCTGTTGAAGATGATGTTAATGATGAAGTTCCGCTGATTTATGGAAAGTATTATGATTATCAAGGTAATCTAATACTTGATGTTAATCCTCAGGATTATCCAAATGGATTAAAGGTTCCTGTTAAACAAAAATTTAACGTTAGTCAGGAACAACTTAGAAATGCTGAAATTATTGCTAAGGATAAAAAAGGTAATAAACTTGATGATGCGTTTTATATAACAGGATATACAGGTAATGCACAAACAGCAGTAAGTACTCCTCAGGTTAGAATAGAGGGACTATTTAAAGTTGCGACAAATATATCTAGAAGCGGGACAAACCCTACTCCAGCTAATGATGATCCGAACATTTGGACTGAAAGAAAAAATAATCCTGTAATATATACTGTTAACGCTTCAGAGCCAAACGCGAGATTTTATTATCAAAATCCTAATTGGACAGGGGATTTTGATAAATCTAATGACCCAAATAAGTATTTGTATGACGCGGATCATAATAAATTATATATAGAAACTGATGTTTCTGTTTCTGCATCCTTTAATTATTTTTCTTCTGATAATGAATGCCCTGCCGTTACAAATGATTATGATGATGATTATATAGATTCAAATACAAATGAACATGTAAAAATATCTGATACATGGCCACAGGGAAGAATTCAAGGTAATAATATAAGTGGAATGGACTTCAAGCTAAGCGGTGGCCTTACATATGATCTTCGCCCTGTTGCAATCGATATCTTTAACTATATTCAAGATGAAAATGGTAACATTATAAAGCTTGCAAATCCTATAAATGGTATTGGATTTAATGTATATCAGAATACAACTAATCCTGATCCTAATAGTGTAGCGGGTAAAAATGTAGGTTCATATCAAAATTATGATGTAAGTTCTGACAATTATCCTGATAATCATCATTCTATCACTACATCTATCGATGAATCCGGTACTGGACTGGATAATGACTATGATGTAGATCGTGGAATGGTATATGTCGAAGAAGATACAAGAACTATACCTAAAGATATTTATGATGAAGACGGAAATCTTTGGTTCTATAGATATACATATATGGAATCCGAATATGTTAATAGAGGTGATGGTTATCAAGATAAACGTCATGTAAGTAATCAAACATCATCAGGTACAAGCGCAGCTACTCCTGAAGTGCTTGGACCATATGGTACCAACTCCTTTAGTACTTTCGTAGATTTTTATGCCCATAATGTATATACCAAGATAACACCTCCTGTTAAAAAGGAAACAACTCCGGGGGCAGGTAAGGGCGTTAAGCCGGGGGATATAATCACTTATACCATTGATTGTGAGAATTATTTAACTCAAGCGGCAATGGTTCAAGGTGAAGATTATCTGGATAAAAATGTTGAATTTGATTCTATAGAACTGGATAGTAATGGAAATTATGGCCCTGGAGACTGGAATTATGATAGAACAAATCATAAAGTTACCTGGTCGTATAATACATTAGATTCAGGTGTATCTAAGACTGTTACTATAAAAGTAAAGGTAAAGGATGAAGCTTTAAAGTCTAATGGTGGACCTGGTAAGGTTATAAATGGTGATTCCGCAAATAACAAACCTACAAGAGTTAAGGTTGGAAATGATCCATGGATAACTCTTAATAAAGTTGAAAATCCTGTTCCTGAGAATCCTACTAAGGTTGAGATTTCACCATATAATGGTACAGGAACTCTTGGCGGAGTAGATGTTGATGAACAAATAACATATCAGATTAATTATAAGAATTATAAGAGTGTGGCTGCTGATGTAATAATTACAGATACTCTTGATAAAAACGTTGAATATATAGATTCGTCTGATAATGGTGTATATGACTCTGCTAATCACACTGTAACATGGACAATATCAGGGGTTACAGCCGGTACTGAAGGAAATGTAACATTAACTGTAAATGTACTTGATTCTTCACTTAAGGATAATAATGGACCTGGTTTTGTTATAAATGGTGGTGATAATACATCAAATCATTCAGCTTCAGTTGCGGTAGGTGGGGATCAGCCATTTTATTTAAATGAAGTAACTAACCCTGTTCCTAGAACGTTTGACAAAAACGAAATAGATCCATATGTAGGAAAGGGTGAGCTTGGTCCTGTAAGTGTTGGAGAAGAAATCACTTACGAAATCACTTATAGAAACTATAAAGCTGCTCCTGCAGATATTATTATAAATGATAAACTTGATGATAATGTTGAGTTTGTAAGTGCTGATAATGGAGGAGTAAATAATAATGGAACTGTTTCATGGACAATAGCAGATGTACCTGCTGATGGTAGTGGTTCCGTTAAACTGACAGTTAAAGTTCTGGAAAGTGCTCTAATCTCTAACGGTGGACCTGGTAAGGTTATTAACGGTGGCGATACAGCAACTGTTAAAATCGGAAATGATAAAGCATATTCTCTTGATCCTGTAGAGAACCCAGTACCGGACGATCCAGTAAAGAGAGAAACTGCTCCATATTCAGGAATCGGAACTCTTGGTTCTGTATTTGTTGATGATATAATTACTTATGAGATTACATATAGAAATTATAAATCAACAGCTGCTGATATAGTTATTAAGGATCAGTTAGATAAATTTGTTGATTTTGATTCTGCATCTGATAACGGTACTGTTAAGAATGGAGTAGTAACATGGACACTTAAGGATGTTCCTGCCGGGAAAACAGGTACAGTTAAGCTTTCAGTAAAGGTTCTTAATATAGCGCTTAAGGCAAATAAAGGACCTGGTTATGTTATAAACGGTGGTGATACAACATCCGTAAAAGTCGGTGATGATCCGGAGAAAACATTAAACTATGTTGAAAATCCTGTTATAGATACAATGTTTGTTCCAACAAAATATGAGGTATCACCTGATATAGGTAATGGTGATCTTTGTGAAGTTAAGGTTGGAGATGAAATCACATATGAGATTTTTTATAAGAACTATAATGATGATGCCGTCGATATAATCATCACTGACAAGCTTGATAAGAATGTTGAATTCGTATGTGCTTCAGATAATGGCGTATGTACAAATGGTACGGTTAAGTGGACACTTAAGGATGTTCCTGCCGGAACAGAAGGAATTGTTTCTCTCAAGGTTAAAGTTCTTGAAGGAGCAATGAAGTCAAAGGGCGGTCCTGGGTATGTATCAAATGGTGGAGAAACAGCAACTGTAAAGATTGGCGATGATCCGGAATTTATTCTAGATTTAGTAACTAATCCAGTCAAGGATGAGCCGGCTGCTACAGTTACTACGCCAGCTAAGACAGCAGCACCTGCTAAAACAGGTGACAAGATGCCTATCCTGCCAGTTGCAGGCATAATGATAATAGCAGTAGTTGGAATAGTGATTATCGCTAGAAAACGTCGTAAAATAAACGATTAATAAAGTTTCATATTATAGGACGGTTATGGTTTCAAACTGTAACCGTTCTATTTTAATGTAAAAATGTTTATATGATTAGGATTTATATGATAGAATGTACCCTATGGAGAAAATAGTTGAGACAATTCCATATGAGCGTACTAAGGCTTATGATCACACGGCAGCCTATTTTCCAGGCAAAAAGGTTTGTATGTTTGATATAGAGACTACGGGACTATCGCCGATGAATTCCTTTACTTATATTATTGGTATTAATATCAAAGTAGGCGATGATTGGCAGATAATCCAGCTTTTCAACGATGATGGTCGTTCAGAACCGGAGATGATAAATGCCTTTTTTGATATCATTTCCGATTATGATGTACTTGTGGAGTTCAATGGTGACCGTTTCGATATTCCTTATATTGAGAAACGTATGAATGTTATCACGAATAAGCTGCATATTAAGTTCGAAAATGGCTTTAGGAATATAATGCCATTTGACCTTATGAAATGTATAAAACCATATAAATATGCGCTGGGACTTCCTAATATTAAGCAGAAGACTATCGAGAAATATCTTGGTATTGAGCGTGTAGATACATTTAATGGTGGTCAGCTTATAGATGTCTATCTAAACTTCGTCACTACTGGGGATAAGAAGAGCAGAGAACTTGTTCTTAGGCATAATAGAGACGATATGGAGGGGATGCTTTTCCTTGGTGCCGTTCAGGCAATCGATATGATGAAGATGGGCAAGGTTAGCGTTGAGAAGTTTAGCGTTAAAGAGATAGCGGGCAAGCTGTTTTTTGTGCTTAATCTTAATCTGGAGAGTAGACTGGGCAGGAATATTTCTACTTCCTCCTATGGTGCGACACTTGACGCTGAGGGTGATTACGCCTGCATTAAGGTTCCGATTTATACAGGTTCTCTCAATTATTATCTGGGGACAAAAGAAAAGGACGGCATAGTGAAGAAGGAAGGATACTTCGTTACAACGCTTAATAATTACAATGGAAATATAGCTCTTTACAAGGACGGTGCAAGAACTAAGACGGGATATGTAATGTTGGATGATACATTTCTCGGTAATTCTGAATTGATTCTCGAATATGCAAAGCATATGATAAGTGAGATTATGCTGTATAAGGGAAAGTGACAGAAATTCAGATTTTCCTAATTTTTTATGTAAATTTATTATTGAAAGAACTATAAAATATGGTATAATTTATTCTAGACTGTGCTAGTAATAGCTAATTAATGTATTGGAGGATTTCTGAATCATGATGCAACCAATGGACATAAAGTCACAAAGCTTTAAAAAGGGATTATTTGGTTACAGTAAGGTAGACGTTGATCAGTACGTAGACACAGTATATCGTGCATATGATGAACTCTTTACTGAGAATAAGAATCTTAGAGATGAGAAGGATAGACTTAATAAGGTTATAGAAGAGCAGAGACTGAAGCTCTTTGATCTGGAGAATCAGGTTCAGGGGGTATCACCTGCTTCGACAAAGAAGGAAGAAGTTAAGGCTGAATCAAAACCAGCTAAGGAAGAACCAAAGAAGGAAGAGCCTTTCGAGGATCCATTCTCAGATATAATTATGGATGAACCAAAGAAGGAAGATGATGGCAAGATCAAGATGGCAACAAAAGAGCCTGAGTCAGCTACATCAAAGTTCTTCCAGGAGTCAAATGATGATGTATATGGTGATGGTGAGGACGTATTCGTCGGAGAGATCGAGGATAACAGAAAGCCAAGCAAGGTTATGATCGGCGACGGAGAAGAGGAAGGATCAGACGATTTCGAGTTCCTTTAAATCGAATATTAAAATATGTACTTACTCGGAGTGCTGCAAGATATTTTGTAGCACTCTTCGTTTTGTATAAGAGCATTTTTCTTATTATTAATTATTGGGAGCATTGTATGATAGCATATGTATCTGGAAAACTTGAAGAGATATATTCAGACAGAATAGTGGTAGAGGCCCAGGGGGTTGGGTTTGAGATTCTTACGTATGATTACGTAATTAGGAAACTGCCTTCTCTTCATTCTGATGTCAGGATAGTCACATATATGGATGTAAAAGAGGATGATATGAGACTCTTTGGCTTCCTTACACCTACAGAGAAGGACCTCTTCATTAAGCTTATATCAGTAAGCGGCATAGGTCCTAAGGGTGCACTTTCTATACTTGATGAACTTGGTCCGGATAATCTATGTGCGGCTATCATTTCTGGTGATCACAAGGCTATATCGAAGGCAAATGGTATCGGTAGCAAGACTGCGCAGAAGGTGGTTCTTGAGCTCCGTGATAAGTTGAATCTCGAGGGTACTATATTTGATACCAGTGCTGCAGCGGCATTTGATGAGGATAGTGAATCTGATATATCTGATGCAGCTCAGGCGCTTGTAGCTCTTGGTTATTCCAATACAGACGCTCTGAAGGCGATACGTAAGGTAGAAGGTGCGGATAAGATGAAGACTGAGGATATCATCAGAAATGCCCTTAAGTATTTATAGAAATTAAGATTGATATATCACTTTATATAACATTTTATACAGGGAATATATATGAAAGATAGAATAATAACAACTGAAGTCATCCCTGAGGAGGATGCGGCGGAGAAGAAGCTTCGACCTACAAGTCTGGCAGAGTATATAGGTCAGGACAAGGTTAAGAAGAATCTGGAAGTCTTTATCGAAGCTGCGCGTAGACGTCATGAACCACTTGATCATGTTCTTCTATATGGACCTCCGGGACTTGGAAAAACTACCCTCGCTTGTATAGTTGCAGAGGAAATGGGGGTTAGCATCAAAATAACCTCCGGTCCGGCGATAGAGAAACCGGGGGAACTAGCGGCTATTCTTAGTCAGCTGTCTGAAAATGATGTTTTATTCATAGATGAGATACATAGGCTGAATAAGCAGGTTGAAGAGGTTCTATATCCTGCAATGGAGGACTATGCTATAGATATAGTTATTGGCAAGGGTGAGCAGTCAAAGTCTCTAAGACTTGATCTCCCTAAGTTTACACTTGTGGGCGCCACTACAAGAGCTGGAATGCTTTCTGCTCCACTTAGAGATCGTTTCGGTGTTGTAAACAGACTCGACCTGTATAATGTCAGCGAGCTTATGAGTATAGTTATAAGATCTGCTAAAGTGCTGGGAGTAAGTGTTGATGAAGAGGGAGCCCTGGAGATAGCTAAAAGATCACGAGGTACACCAAGACTTGCTAACAGACTACTGAAGAGAGTCAGAGACTTTGCAGAGGTTGAACATCAGGGCAAAATTGATTATAATGTTGCGAGAAGTGCTCTTGATAAGCTGGATGTTGATGGTTATGGACTGGATGATACAGATAGAAATATACTTACGACCATTATTAAGAATTTTGGCGGTGGTCCTGTAGGACTTGATGTTCTTGCTGCAGCCATTGGCGAGGACTCAGGAACTATCGAAGATGTTTATGAGCCTTATCTTATAAAGAATGGTTTTATAAATAGGACTCCAAGAGGGCGTGTTTGTACAGAAAAGTCATATAAGCATTTAGATCTAGAATATATGCTTGGATAAGTATTATTAGTGAGGTGTGAAATGGGACAGAAGAAGATAGATATTCCTGTTGTTATTAATAATAAGGTTTATACTCTTAGCGGATATGAAGGAGAAGAGTATCTGCAGAATGTGGCCACTTATATAAATGGTAAGATAGCAGAATGCAAGACTTCAGAAGAGTATAGAAGAATGAATATTGAGTATCAGGGTATTCTGCTTGCTCTAAATATTGCAGATGATTATTTTAAAGCGAAGGCTAAGGCGGATGAGACAGCTGGAGATAATACTGATAAGGAACAGCAGTTGTATGAACTTAGACATGAAGTAATAGAATCCCAGATAAAGCATGAAGCTGCGCTGAAGCTTGTGGAAGAATACAAGGAACAGGTTAGCGCTCTTCAGAAGAGAGTCGTGCAGCTGGAAGCTGAAAAGGAAAAGAGATAATGAAAAGAAGACCTGAGATTCTTGCCCCGTGTGGTAATATGTCATCTCTCAAGGCTGCAATAGCAGCTGGAACAGATGCGTGTTATCTAGCGGGGAATTCTTTTGGAGCCAGAGCATATGCTAATAATTTCAGTAGCGAAGAGCTGCTGGAGGCGATTGATCTAGCTCATCTTCATAATGTGAAAATATACCTCACCTGCAATACACTTATAAAATCAAGTGAAATGACAGGTGTTTATGATATGCTCTTTCCTCTATATGAGGCGGGGCTTGATGCTGTTTTGGTGCAGGATTATGGTGTAATGCGCATGATTAGACAGTATTTTCCGGAACTACCTATTCATACAAGTACACAGATGAATATTCTTACACCGGAAGGAGCCAGGCTTGCGGCGGAGAGAGGTGCTAGTCGTGTTGTGGCTGCTCGTGAAATGAACCTTCGCGAGCTGGCTCGAATTAAAGAAGAGGCTGATATAGAGCTGGAGGTTTTTGTTCATGGTGCCATGTGTTTATGCTACAGCGGAAGATGCTTGATGAGCTCCATGCTTGGCGGTAGAAGCGGTAATAGAGGTAGATGTGCTCAGCCATGTAGACAGAGATATAATGGTAAGTATCTTCTTTCTATGAGAGACCTTTGTTCGCTACGTCTTGTTCCAGAACTGGTGGATATAGGTGTTGATTCCCTTAAGATAGAGGGAAGAATGAAAAATGAATACTATACAGCTGCTACAGTTGAGGCATATAGGACTATTGTAGATGCCTATATGGATGGAACCCTTACGGATTCACTCATTGAGAGATATGAAAATAGGCTCCTTGATATATTTAATAGAGGTGGTTTCTCTACTGGCTATCTAGATAGGACAAGAGACGAAGAAAAATGGGACGAGGTTCTTATAGATAGTAGTATGCCAGGAAGAAGAGGCGTTAAAGTGGGTACCGTTAGCAAGGTGTCTGATGGAAAGGTGCATTTCAAGGCCTTAAAGGATGTGGGCTCGGGAGATGAACTGCTTATAGATGCAAGTGAGCAGATATCGATTACCTCGGGTATAGATATAAAACAGGGTGAGCCGGTATCACTTAAGGCTCCGCAGACCAGACTTATAACTAAGGGGGGCGGAATCTATAGGACTAGATCCAGATCCCTGATAGCGGACATTGATGTGCTTATTAATAGTGGCAGGAAGATACCCGTTACCGGAAATGTAAGAGTTATAAAGGGTGAAGAACTTAGTATAACTCTGGCGAGTGGTAATAATAGTATAACAGTAACAGGTGGTGTGGTTGAGGCGGCCTCCAACAGACCTATAGATAGAGATACAATTATTAATAAGGTTTCTCAGCTGGGCAATACGGCATTTGTTATGAAAAGTCTTGATGTTCAGACAGATGATGCCTCCTTTGTTAGAATAGGAGAATTGAGTGAGCTGAGAAGACAGGCAGTAGCTAAGCTAGAAGAAGCTATAACTGCCGGCTTCAGGAGAAAAAATCCTTTAGATAAAGATGCTTCTCTTACAAAACTAAGTGAAGAGATGATACCAATTGATAAATCTGGTTTATTTGATACAGCTGGAAAGAGATATTATATATTCTCTTATCCATATCAGGCAGAAGCTTTTCTAGAGGAAGTGCACAGTAGGTCAGTAATTATATCTGATGATACATTTATTGTTCTTGATCTGGGACTTGGCGGATATAGCAGTGATGCTATTATGGGCCTGCTCAGGAAAATCGAGAATAATAGAATCGGGGTTCCGGGTATCAAGGCTATACTTGGTCTTCCGTATATAAATAAAGGTGATTACCAGGTATGTGACTATAATGACATTATCCGGAGAATGGATGGTCTATATGTAAGAAATATAGATGATCTCGCTGAGGTGCGTAATCTATATATGGATAAGTATTTGCTGCTTGCATCATCTCTTTATGCCTATAACAATATGGCTGTTAAGGAGCTGCTGGATATTCTTGGTGAGGATTCGAAGGTCATATTCGAGAAATCACTGGAGCTCAGTAAGAGAGAGGTGGATGGAATTGACTATATAAAGGAGGATTTTTCGCAGTATTACGGCAAGCTTACGCTTATGGTCACCTCTGGTCTCAGAGATACAGTTGGCAGGCTGACTGATGACAAGGGCTACTCCTTTAAGTCGATAAAATGTGAGGGACTGTGCTATAATGTCATTTTGGGCGACAGACCGCTCAGTCTTCACGACTATGAAGTTACCAGGATGTATTATTTCACTGATGAAACTGTTAAACAGGTTAAGGACGTTCTGAGCGACGATCCAAAATATATTAGGGATAGAAAATATACTAGAGGACATTTTGAGAAGGGTATTTAATAATGGCTAATCTCGTATGTACAATTTCAAAATATCTGGTTTTGCTATTCATGGCTCTCTATACCATTAAATGCTTTACTTATTTTACGGCCAGGGATAGAGAGAAGAGAACCAGCAACCTTAATAAGCAGATTTTCTATATTTTTATGATACATTTTCTGTGTCATGTCATGCTCTATATTAATATGGAGGACGCGAAGGTCTTTCTATATTACATAATCGAAATATCGATTGCTATTCTATACATCCTGGCATTCAGGCTTGTATATAAGAATTCCTCGAGGCTGCTGACAAATAATGTTGCTTTCCTCATGCTTATTGGATATACCGTTTTGCTGAGGCTGAGTCCTGGACTGGCCATCAGGCAGTTTATACTTGCATCAGTTGGTTTGGTTGTGACGATATTTATTCCTTTTATTATGGGGAAGCTTAAGAAGCTTAGGATGTGGAGTACCCTATATGGACTTACAGGTATCATCCTGCTGGCTTCGGTTTTCATTCCGGGGGTTGGGCAGGTAATAAATGGCTCTAGAAACTGGATACATATAGCTGGTGTATCACTTCAGCCTATGGAATTCGTTAAGATTCTTTTCATATTCTTTGTGGCGAGCTCACTTGTGAAGCTGAATACATTTGTTGAGCTCTTTAAAAATGCAATTATAGCGGCTACATTTATGCTTATCCTTGTAATTGAGAAGGATTTTGGTGCAGTCGTCCTATTCTTTATAGTTTATTTCATGATGGTTTACCTGGCTACTTCAAGATCGATATTTATGATTCTTGGTGTGGGTCTGGGAGTTGGAGCGACAGTGCTGGGATATCTGCTCTTTAAAGATACGCTTTTTGCGCACGTTATGGTCAGAGTTCATGCCTGGCAGGATCCTTTCCTGTATCAGCAGTCCGAAGGATATCAGGTCTGTGAATCACTGTTTGCTATTGGTACTGGTGGCTTCGCAGGAACAGGTCTTGGAAATGGTATGCCATATCTTATTCCGGTTGCTGAAAGTGATTTCATATTCTCAGCTATTTGCGAGGAACTTGGAGTTGTATTTGGTCTTGCACTGATACTTATATATCTAAGCAGTTTTATAGCTATTCAGAATATTGCTATGAAATGCAAACAACCATTCTTCAAGTATGTGACCTTCGGTATAGCCATCAGTTATATATTCCAGGTATTCCTGAATATTGGTGGAGCGACGAAGTTTATACCGTCCACAGGTGTGACGCTGCCGCTTATAAGCTACGGTGTCAGCAGTGTATTCAGTACTCTTATAATGTTTTCGATAGTTCAATATACATATATTTTAGTTAGTGATGAGGCAGATGAAGTTGAAAAAGAAAAGAGAAGGATCGCGAAGGCAGAAGGAACCAGTATCGCCGAAGATGCAGGAGTTTTTGGATAAAGAACGCGAGAAGAACAAGAAAAACAGAATAAAGAACAAGCCTATAGTCTTCATGACCTATGTTATGGTCCTTACCTTTATAGCTATGTTCGGCTACCTTATCTACTTCATGGTAAAGGACTCTGAGACAGTTGTTGCCAATGCTTCGAATAAGAGACAGGATAGCTTCGTTAAGTTTGTTAAACGAGGAGATATTGTTTCCAGTGATGGAGAGATTCTGGCTACTACTGAAGTTGATGGAGAGGGAAATGAGGTTAGACGCTATCCTTACGAAGGTCTCTTTGCACATACGGTAGGTTACAATTCCTATGGTAGAGCAGGACTTGAACTTTCAGAAAATTTCGACCTTATGAGATCACATGTAAATGTTATGAGTAAGGTTAGTAATGATCTGGGAGATAACAAGAATCCTGGAGATACAGTTGTAACTACTCTTAATCTTAAAATGCAGCAGGCGGCTGCTGAAGGACTTGGTTCAGCCAGGGGAGCTGTCGTTGCTCTTGATGCTTCGACTGGAAAGATACTTGTAATGTATTCCAGTCCAACCTTTAATCCAAATGATATAGATAATGTATGGGCTAGTGTACATTCTGAAGAAGGCAGCAGTAGTACAGTTCTTCTGAATAGAGCTACACAGGGACTCTATGCACCAGGTTCTACATTTAAGGTTATTACTGCCATGGAATATATAAAGGAACATCCGGATTATGAGTCTTATACTCATAATTGTGGCGGTAGTGATATCTTCAACAGTGTTTCTATAAGATGTAGTAACAGTACAGCTCATGGAACTCTGGACCTTAAGGGTTCGCTTGCACGTTCCTGTAATACGAGCTTTGCAAATATAGGTGTAAATGAGATAGATCCTGATAAGTTAAATAATATGGCGAATTCTCTGCTATATAATGGCAAGCTTCCATATGACGGAGATTATTCAAAGTCTCAGTTCCTTTTAACAGGAGATAGCAATCCTTCTGAGATACCGCAGACAGTTATCGGACAGGGGGACACACTTGTAACCCCGCTTCATAATGCTCTTATTATGCAAGCTATTGCAAATGGTGGAACAATGATGAAACCGATGATGGTTGAGAGACTTGAAAATGCTGATGGAGCAGTCCTTCAGACTAACAAGCCTAAGGCATATGGGAAGGTTCTCGAACCTGACCTGACACAGAAGATTATTCCTATGCTCCAGGAGGTTTGTATGAGTGGTACTGCGTCAGAATATATGGCTGGAAAGCCTTATTCTGTAGCCGGTAAAACAGGTACTGCAGAGTACGATAATAACGGAAATTGTAATTCATGGTTCGTAGGATTTACGAATGTTGAGAGTCCTGACATCGTTGTAAGTGTAGTGGTTGAAGACTATACAACTAATCAAATATCAGGAACTTCAGTTGCATCGCGAGTTATGGATGCATATTATTCAGAATAGTGGTATTATATAGAAGAATGTTGTCATCAAGTAATTGACAACGTATTACACACCAGAGAATAGGAGGGATTGCAATTGGTTGAAGCAATTAGTTGTGGAGGTGTGGTTATATTCAGAGGAAAGATACTACTTCTGTACAAAAACTACAAGAATCGATATGAAGGTTGGGTACTTCCAAAGGGTACCGTTGAAGAGGGCGAGGATCATATGCAGACTGCTCTCAGAGAGGTAAAGGAAGAATCCGGCGCTGACGCTACTATAATCAAGTACGTGGGAAAGAGTAGTTATACATTTTCTACCTATTCAGATACAGTTAATAAAAATGTTCATTGGTTCCTGATGATGGCGGACAGCTTCTATAGCAAGCCACAAAGAGAAGAATATTTCTGTGATTCAGGATATTATAAATACCACGAGGCATATCATTTACTTAAGTTCCCTAATGAGAAACAGATTCTCGAAAATGCATATGCAGACTATCTCGATATGAAAAGACATGGCCAGTGGGGAAGGGGAGTTAGATGAGTTTTAATCAAGATGAAATAGATGAAATATTAGCAAAATATAGTTCTTATCAGCCTAACTCCGATGAAAAGAAATATGAAGAGGAGGAAAAAGGTTCGGAAAAACCTCTGGATGAGGTGGATAGGGTTTTGTCCCGTGCTGAGATAATCAAACAGCAGCAGAAGAAGGATCCGGATATAAAGAAAAAGGCTGCGGCTAAGCTTAGGAAGAAGAAAAGAGCAAATGCGATTTTAAATGCGCTCCTTGTTTTCTTTATTCTTGTTTTCCTTGGTTCAGGTGCATATCTTGGCTTTTACTTCTATAAAATACATAAGGCTCAGAGTGGCTTTGATGATCTGAAGTCTCTTATAAGAGATTCCAGCGATGATAAGGGCGATAATGGAGAAGAGTCCTCTGTGGATCCTGATATGGTAGTTCCTAAATATGTAAATATTGATGGTGTTAGTGTTCAGGAGAAGTTCGCTGATCTTTATACCAGAAATCATGAATTCATCGGATGGCTTACAGTTGATGGTACAAATATCGATTATCCGGTTATGCATACACCTGATGATGAAGAGAAGTATCTGAGACGTGACTTCGATGGAAACAGCAGTTCTTCAGGAACTCTGTTTGTGGCTGCTGCATCTGATCCAATAGCTCCTTCAGATAATGTTATCATTTATGGTCACAATATGAAGGCAGGTACTATGTTCCATTCACTTCTTAATTTCGAGAAGAAAGAATATTACGAAGAACATAAGCTTATTGAGTTTGATACTATAGAAGAAGATGCTCAATATGAAGTGATTGCGGCATTCAGAACTAAGATAGACGAGAGTGATCCAAGTCTATATAAATACTATGAGTTCCACAATGCTTCCAGCGAGGAAGAATTTAATGAATATGTCTCAAAGGTTAAGTCCATGACACCTTATGAGATAGAAACAACAGCTAAGTACGGAGACAAACTGATAACCCTTTCAACCTGTGCTTATCATGCTGATGAAGGCCGTTATGTAATAGTTGCAAAAAAATTATAAAATTTGCTTGCATTAGTATATCAAATCTGATAGAATGTCAAATGTTGCGAGTCTGAAGGGCTCGAGTTTGGAGTTAAAGGAGGTGCCAAGGATGGCTAAGTGCTTTTACTGCGATAAGTCAGTTCATTTTGGAAACAATGTGAGCCACTCACATAGAAGATCCAATAGAATAATGAAATCTAACATTAAGAGAGTCAAGGCTAAGGTAGATGGTTCTCCTAAGACTATCTATGTTTGTACTAAGTGCCTTAGATCAGGTAAGGTAGAGAGAGCATAGTTTGACTAATGATTTAAGAGACCTCAGATTTATTCTGTGGTCTTTTTATTTTTGTTTTGTTATGTTACAATAGGTATCGGTTTTAAACCGGTTATCTTAATTGTTTTGATAGATTTAAAGGGAGGTCTCTATGTCTGAACTTATTGAAAATGAAAATGGAAAAATATCCATTGATACAGAGGTTATTGCTGAGTTTGCAGGTCATGCAGCGCTGGACTGCTTCGGAATAGTTGGAATGGCCAGTCTGAGCATGAAGGATGGACTTGCTAAGCTTCTTAAGGGAAGCAATGTAAGCAAGGGTGTTAGTGTTAAATGCGACGAAGATGGACTAGTTATAAGCTTTCATATAATAGTGGCATATGGCGTTAATATCAATACAGTTGTTAATAATCTTATAAGTACTGTTAAGTATCAGGTGGAAGATTATACAACTATGAAGGTTGATGCTATCAATGTATATGTTGAGGGTGTTAGAGTAATTGACTAATAATATGACCGTTTGGAGGTTTTGCAGTTATGTCACTAGTTGAAATAAATGCTAATACATTTAAAGAGGCTTTTATATCAGGTGCAAATAATATAAGCAACAATAAAGAATATATAAATGAGCTTAATGTTTTTCCTGTTCCAGATGGCGATACAGGAACAAATATGACTCTTACCATTATGTCAGCTGTGTCAGAGATAAATGCTCTTAATGATATAAGTTTACAGTCGCTTACAAAAGCTATTGCTGGAGGCTCGCTTAGAGGTGCCAGAGGTAATTCGGGTGTTATCCTTTCACAGATATTTAGAGGCTTCTGTAAAGAAGTACAGGGCTGCACTGTTCTTACTCAGGAGGATGTAGCAAATGGCTTTGCTCATTCTATGGAGACTGCCTACAAGGCTGTAATGAAGCCCAAGGAAGGTACTATCCTTACTGTTGCCAGAGCAATGGCTGAAACGGCAGCTGATCTTTTGAATGTATATGATGATATAGTTGATTATCTTGAGGAAATAGTAAAGGCTGGCGATGAAGCTCTGAGCAAGACTCCGGATATGCTTCCGGTTCTTAAAGAGGCTGGAGTCGTTGATTCTGGTGGACAGGGACTCATGGAGATCATCAAAGGTATAGTAGAAGGTCTAAAGGGTACTCCTGTTAGTCTTACTGAGCAGGGGGCTACACAGACTCTGGCGCGTGGTGCTGGAATACTTAGTGATACTCCGGGTATCAGACCAAGCTATGTGGTTGGTAGTGGTAGCGAACATATATCAACTGCTGATATTAAATTTACTTATTGTACTGAATTTATCGTGCTTCTTGATAAGCCAATAGATGATGCAGAGGTTGATAAGATCAAGGAATTTCTTCTATCAATAGGTGATTCTCTTGTATGTGTAGCTGATGATGAGGTTATCAAGATACATGTTCATACAAATCATCCAGGTCAGGCCTTTGAAAAGGGACTGGAATATGGTCAGCTGACTAGATGTAAGATTGATAATATGCGTGAAGAGCATAATGAGAGAGTATCTATGTCTCATGAGGTTCTGGCAGAAAAGGATGTTCCTAAAGCAGAACCTGTAGCAGAGGAAGTGTCTGCTGAACCGGCAGAAGAAAAAAAGTATGGTTTTGTAGCTGTATCAGCAGGAGACGGTCTGGATACTATATTTACAGAGATTGGTGTAGACAAGATAATTCATGGGGGACAGACTATGAATCCAAGTACAGATGATATCCTGTCGGCAGTGAAGACTGTGAATGCAGAGAACATTTTCATTCTTCCAAATAATAAGAATATAATTATGGCTGCGAATCAGGCTTCTGAAATATGTGAGGATAAGAATATACTTGTTATTCCATCCTTTAGTATTCCTCAGGGGATAGCTGCAGTTCTTAGCTTCAGCGAGGATATGGAGCCGGAAGATAATAAGGCTGCCATGACAGAGGCTTTTGAGGATGTTAAGACCGGCGAGGTTACATTTGCTATAAGAGATACTTCTGTTGATGGTAAAGAGATTCATAAGAATAATATAATGGGTATATCTGAAAATGGTATTGATGTTGTTGGTACAGATGTTCAGCAGGTTACACAGGATCTGATAGATGGTATGGTTGATGAGGACAGCGGCCTCATAAGTCTGTATTATGGAGAGGATGTTACTCCAGAGGATGCTGATAAGCTGAAGGAACTTCTTGAGGAGAAGTATTCTGATCTCGATGTTGATATAAGATTCGGTGGACAACCAATATATTATTACATTTTATCTGTTGAGTAGATAATTCTTATGAAATTAGATGATGATATTAAAATAGTAAAGGGTATAGGTGATAAGACCGCTAGTTTATATGGCAAACTGGGGATTAATACAGTTAATGATCTTATAACCTACTACCCAAGAGCGTATAAAACCTACAGTGAGCCTGTTCCTGTTAAAACTACTGTTGAAGGGGACAGGGTTGCTGTTTTTTGCAAGGTTGTAACTTACGTAGAGTCGCATAATGGTAAGCGTTACAATATAACGTCCCTTTCGGCTGCAGATGATTCCGGAAGTATTAGAATGGTATGGTTTAATATGCCATTTCTAAAGAATAAATTCCATAAGGGAGAAGAATATATCTTCTATGGAGTGGTCAAATACACCGGAAATATGAGAGTTATGGAGATGCCGGAATACTTTACTGAGTTTCAGTATCAGAAGACTCTGAAGACTATGCAGCCTATATATCCGCTTAAGGCCGGAATTACTAATAATTCTATAACTAGATCTGTTAAAGCAGTTTCTTCTCTTGTGGAGACTTATCCTGACTATTTACCAGATGAGGTTATTCAGAAGAATGGTCTAATGTCACGAGGTCAGTCTCTGCTTCAAATGCATTTTCCAGAAAATGAAGAAAAACTGAAAAGTGCCATCAAGAGGGTTGCTCTTGATGAATTCTTGGGATTTCTTATTGGTATTAGGAGACTTAAGGAAGAAATAGTTAAGGAAGAAAATGCGCATAAGATAAATGAAGAGGCGCGCTGTAAGAAGGATGGCTTTATAGCAGGACTTCCGTTTGAACTTACCAACGGACAGAAGGAAGCAATTCGCGACATTGAGATAGATATGAGTTCGGATCATATGATGAATCGTCTGATCCAGGGCGATGTTGGTTCTGGAAAGACCGTAGTAGCTGTAGCGGCACTACTGATGAATTCCATATCCGGCTATCAGGGAGCTCTTATGGTTCCTACAGAGGTTCTTGCTGTTCAGCATTATGAAGATATCTGTAAGATGCTTAAGCCCTATAAGCTTACTATCAGACTCCTTACAGGTTCCTCAACCGCTAAAGAAAAAAGAGAGATTCTTAATGAACTCAAGACCGGTATATGTGATATAGTTATTGGAACTCATGCCATTATTCAAGATAACGTCGATTTTAATAGTCTTGGTCTTGTTATCACAGACGAGCAACATAGATTTGGTGTGAAGCAGAGAGAGAAGCTTGCTGAAAAGGGCTATAAGCCTCATGTTATGGTCATGAGTGCTACACCTATTCCTAGAACGCTTGCGATTATTATATATGCAGATATGGATATATCTGTTATAAATGAGCTTCCTGCAGAGAGAAAGAAAACGAAAAACTGTGTAGTAGGTACCTCATATCGTCCAGCGGCTTATAACTTCATCAGAAAAGAAGTTCAGGCTGGTCATCAGGCTTATGTAATATGTCCTATGATTGAGGAAAATGAAACTACGGAAGCAGAAGACGTAATTAATTATACTGAGAGTTTGAAGCAAAACCTTGGCGGGAGTGTAAGAGTTGATTATCTTCATGGTAAGATGAAGGAAGATCAGAAGAAAGATATACTTCACCGCTTCATCAATAAAGAGATAGATGTTCTGGTTTCAACCACTGTCATAGAAGTTGGAATCAACAATCCGAATGCTACAGTTATGATGATAGAAAATGCAGAGAGATTCGGACTGGCTCAGCTCCATCAGCTTAGAGGTCGTGTCGGCAGAGGTGACGCTCAGAGCTATGCAATCTTCATAAACGTTAAACAGTCCAAGGAATCCATGGAACGACTTAAAGTCCTTGAAGATTCCAATGACGGCTTTCATATAGCGTCAGAGGACCTGAGGTTACGTGGCCCTGGAGACTTTTTCGGTGTCAGACAAAGTGGTGACATGAACTTTAAAGTCGCCGATATTTATAATCACAGTGATATGCTTGTGCTAGCTCAAGAACTGTCACTCAAATATCCTGATTTAAATATATAATTCTATGATATCAAGCATTTACATATCTCATATATGCTTTAAAACGGTAACGTGATTTTCCCATAATTTAAGGAGCAAGTTTCACGAGTTAAAGCGAGCGGCATTATAAACTGAA